>NZ_JAYMZR010000008.1:0-124473 GCF_035828615.1 Streptomyces sp. H27-D2
CTCACCTGGAGAGTGCTTCTTTCTGTGCAGCCAACAGGACCCTAGACAAGTCCCATCGTTGCAGGTCAGAGGCACTCTCCGCTTATTTGATCAAGGCATGGACGAGCACGCTCATGAAAGCGCGAGGCTAGGTAGGCGTCCGGATCGGCAACGGCGGCCTCGGCGTACTCTGCGTCGGCCAGCGCGGCGGTGACGACGGCGATCATCTGCCTGGCTGCGGCCTCGTCAATGCTGTCGTCAGGCTTGAGCAGGGCGCCGGCGTCGGTGTAGTCGACGTACAGGCCGCGGAACTTCACGGCGTTGGTCTGGCGGGCGGACGCGATCGCCTCCTCCGCAAGCTGTTCGAGGCTGGCCGGTACCTTCTCAGCGGCCATAGCCAGGACCAGATGCGCGAACTCCGCCTTCGTCTGGTGGTTGGTGAATGCCTTATCGAAGGCAGGGCGGAACTCCTCGCGATCGGCGGGAGACATGATGAGCAGCGTCATGCACAGAGCCCCTTTGCCGATTTCTTCGAGAGCCAGGGCGCCGATGGAAAACGACGTCGGCCACTGGTGCCCGTCGAGGACGGCCCGGGCGCTGGTGAGCAGGGCACGCGCGTTCGTGAATGACGCGGACGCGATGTCGATGACGGTGCGCGCCATCAGGTCCGGGTCGTTGGGGAGCTTCGCCATCCGGCAACTTTGGCAGGTTGGGGCCGATCACAGCACCTCCTTTGCCAGCGGCGGTCGCGGGCGGGGGGCTACCACTCGGGAACGGGGCCCGACCGCTGGGAGAACTCGCGCACTTTCCAGTCCAAGGCCGTACACCACTCGCGTCGAGCCGACGGACATCCTGGATGCGCTCGACACCCTCGGCTGAGCATCAGCCGACAGTCCAACGTTCGCCCCGCCCTTCGACCGGGGCGTCTGCCTCGACTCTCAGGCCCGGGAGGCGGGTTGCCGCGTTCACCTGGAGTCGAACTTGGTCAACAGCCGACCCGGCATACAACTTCCGGATGAGTACCCGGCCTAACGCCTCAGTCAGGTTCGCTTAGGGGCTGGTGTCCTCAGCCGTGGGTCCAGCTCCGCAGCGCGCAGGTGTCCCAGGAGAAGTGGCGTAGTCGCGCCTGTTCGACGTGGGCGGCGGTGTCACCGTAGCTGGTGTTGAGGTGGCGGCCGAGGACGAGGATAGCGACACTGCCGGCTCCTGCAGCCTTCAGCGCGGCGGATGCGGACTGGGCGTGGTTGCCGGTGGTCCAGGTGTCGTCGATGAGCAGGATGTTGTCGCCCCACAGGCCGACTGAGGTGTACCGGGCGGGTGAGACAGTGCGACCAAGGGCGGCTGCATCCGGCGCCGGGGTGAGTAGATCCTGGTAGCGGTCGCGGGTGGGGCCGACCATGCTAGCCGCCATGGCGCGCAGCGGGTGGTCGGTGCGTCCGCTGGTGCTGGGCACCGTGGTGACGGTGCCGAAGCGAGGGACCGCGCAGCTGCTGCTGATACAGGTTTCGTGCGCGGTGAGAAAGCGCCAGAGCACCGCCGCCAGCCCCATTCGGAAATGCTGCCGCTCGGGGCCCTGGGCGTTCTTGTAACGCCACAGTTCGTTGGCGTACTGCTCGCCCTTGAGGGCCAGACTGATCGGGGCCACGGCGTCGGCCACACCTGTGCCAAGGATCGTGGAGGCTTGCTGACATGGCCAGCAGGTGGGATAGCCGGGGTTCACAGGACCGTGGCAGATCTGGCAGACACCCGGCCCCGACAGCAAGGGGTGGACGAGAAAGTTGGCGTAGCGGGCGGACAACCCGACGACAGATGCCACCCGCGGCCGCCGGCTAGGCCCAGGTGAGCTCGCCCGTGGCGGGGACGAGAGAGTCGAGTTCAGCAAAGACGTCGTCAGGGCCGTCGATGACGGTGGTGTTAGGCCGCAACGCGTACTCCCGTGCCCACTCATGTGTCATGAGAGAGCGCATGAGGAAGACCCGGCGACCATGTTCCAGGGCGAGGCGGGCCTGCATGCGGGCTCCGCTGCGGTAAGCGGCCTCCACCACGACGGTGGCCAGGCTGTAGCCACTCATCACCGCATTGCGCATAGGGAAGGAGGTCTTCGAGGGCGATGCATCCGGCCAGAACTGGGAGAGCAACAGCCCGCGTTCAGCGATCTCCTGCTGCAGCCGGGCATTCTGCGCAGGATAAGAGCGCCGCAGGCCGGTACCGATGACACCGACAGTGCGACCACCGACAGCAAGGGCCGTGCCGTGCGCTGCGGTGTCGATCCCCGCTGCCAGCCCACTGACCACTGTCACGCCACGCTCGGCGAGCCCGCCTGCGATAGCCCGCGCATGCGCAACGCCCTCCGGCGTCGGGGTACGGGTGCCGACCACGGCAACCCGGAGGTCGTCCTCGACCGGTGTACCGCGCAGAAAAAGGAAGGGCGGGCGCTGGTGGACCAGCCGCAGATTGAGCGGGTAGCTCTCTTCCAGGATGGTGACCAGCCGCATACCCTCCCGCTCCCACGCGGCGATTTCCGCGGCAATGGCCTCTAGATCGACGGGCGGCTGAGTGTCGAAGAGCGCACCCTGCCCATCGGCATCGAGCGCGTCCTCAAGGACGGCATGTGCGCTTCCGACGGACTCGACCTGGTCCGTGAGTTCGGACCAGGAGCGATCACCGCGCCGCAACAGCGCGACGAGCGCAGCCCGCTCCAGTTCCTGGTCCATGCCACAAGTATAGAGAGACCGCCCCCAGGCGGGGCAGGGACAGACAGGCCCACCACCGCCCGGTCGAATGCCTGAGCACCCGCATGAGGACCGGCATCGCCGGTCAGAGCCCGGCCCGGCCCACCAGCCCCTCTGTTTTCCCGCACCACCATCCCGGTCGAGCCCAGGAGATCCACGGGAGACGGTGCGATCAAGCAAACTCCCGAAATCACGGGCCTCCACCACCCCCAGTGGGCACCAGCGGTGCCCACTGGGGGCACGAAAAACACCCCCTGAAACCACGTTTCCGCAGGTCAGAGGGTGTCTCTGTGTGGAGCCTAGGAGATTCGAACTCCTGACATCTGCCTTGCAAAGGCAGCGCTCTACCAACTGAGCTAAGGCCCCGTCGCCGACCAGGGTACCCAATCCCGGGGCCCATTCCCGACCGGGTACCCCTCTCCGTAGGATGCCTCGCGTGATTCGCGGCAGCGAACCGAAGGGGAGACGTCATGGACGCAGCACAGCAGGAAGCCACCGCCAGAGCCCGGGAACTCCAGCGCAGCTGGTACGGGGAGTCACTGGGGGCGCTCTTCCGCCGTCTCATCGACGACCTCGGCCTCAACCAGGCCCGGCTCGCCTCGGTCCTCGGGCTGTCCGCCCCGATGCTGTCGCAGCTCATGAGCGGGCAGCGGGCGAAGATCGGCAACCCGGCCGTGGTGCAGCGAGTGCAGGCGCTCCAGGAGCTGGCCAGCCAGGTCTCGGACGGCAGCGTCAGCGCCGCTGAGGCCACCGAGCGGATGGAAGAGGTCAAGAAGACCGCCGGAGGCTCTGTGCTCAACAACACCGCGCAGTCCACCTCGACCTCCGGCGCGACCACCGTGCGGCGCGTCGTACGCGAGATCCAGTCGTTGCTGCGATCGGTCTCGGCGGCGGGAGACATCATCGATGCGGCGGAGACTCTCGCCCCGACTCACCCGGAACTGGCAGAGTTCCTCCGTGTGTACGGCGCGGGGCGGACCGCGGATGCGGTCGCCCACTACGAGGCGCACCAAAGCTGATCTAGGGGCGGACGCGGCGCAATGGGTGAGGTCTTCGCTGGTCGGTATGAACTGATCGACCCGATCGGGCGTGGGGGTGTAGGGGCGGTCTGGCGTTCCTGGGATCACCGGCGGCGGCGCTATGTCGCGGCCAAGGTCCTGCAGCAGAGTGACGCGCACACGCTGCTGCGGTTCGTACGGGAGCAGGCGATGCGGATCGATCATCCGCATGTGCTGGCCCCGGCGAGCTGGGCGGCGGACGACGACAAGGTGCTGTTCACCATGGATCTGGTGAGCGGCGGCTCGCTCGCGCACCTGATCGGGGACTACGGGCCGCTGCCGCCCCGGTTCGTCTGCACCCTGCTGGACCAGTTGCTGTCCGGGCTCGCCGCGGTGCATGCCGAGGGAGTGGTGCACCGCGACATCAAGCCCGCCAACATCCTGCTGGAGGCGACCGGCACCGGCCGGCCGCATCTGCGGCTGTCCGACTTCGGCATCTCGATGCGCAAGGGCGAACCCCGGCTCACCGAGACCAACTATGTGGTGGGAACGCCCGGTTACTTCGCGCCCGAGCAGCTGATGGGCGCGGAGCCGGACTTTCCCGCGGACCTCTTCGCGGTCGGCCTGGTCGCGCTGTATCTGCTGAGCGGCCGCAAGCCGGACTCGCAGGCGCTCATCGAGCACTTCGCCGACTTCGGCGTGCCGAGCGCCCCGGAGGACGTCCCTGAGCCGCTGTGGCAGGTGATCGCCAACCTGCTGCAGCCCGACCCGCACGCCCGGTTCCGTACCGCCACAGGAGCCCGCAAGGCGCTCACGGCGGCGGCCGAGATGCTGCCGGAAGGCACGGTCGAGGAGGAGCGGGTCGAGGTCTTCGACCACATCGGGCCGCTTCCCGCCGGCTTCGGCACGGACGGCCCCGTCCCGGACCCGGCACCCGACCAGGCGACCGGGATGACGGCGGGAACCTCTGCGGAGCCCTCGCGAGAGGTGTCCTCGGAGACCGGCAGCTTCCAACTGGCCCCGCCCCTCCAGCCGCCGGACCCGCAGCCGGCTCAGGCCGCCCAATCCGGCCAATCCGCCCAGCGGCAATCCGGCCGGCAGCAGTCCGAGCAGCAGCGAGTCGAGCAGTTCCAGGCGGCGCAGCAGCGGTACGACCGGCCCGACTCCGGCGGGCAGCCGCCGCACCGGCCCTCGTCCCAGCTCCAGCAGCCGACCACCCCGCCGGCCTCCGGTGCCACGCCCGCCACGGGCTCCCCGTCGGGCGGCCCCGACCACTCGGGTCAAGTACCCAGCCATCCCAGCCATCCCAGCCAGGCGGCCATTTCCTCCCCTGACGCCCCGTACGGCCCCTCACAGGCTCCGACCGCCGGGGTCCGGCACGAGTATCCGCACACGCGTCCATACACCGCCCAGAGCCCGCAGGTTCCAGTCCCCACCGCGGCGCCCACTTCCCCGGGCACCCCGGGCACCCCGGCCGCCGCTCCCGCGAACACGGCGCGACGACGACCGGGACCGCCCCCGAAGGTGGCGGTCCCGGTGCTGATCGTCGCGTTGCTGTGTCTCGCGGTCGGGGTCTGGGCGCTGCTCAGCGCGTGAGCTACCAGCCGGGCGGCGGTCCGTACTGCTGATTCCCGCCCTGCTGATTCCCGCCCTGCTGGTGGCCGTCCTGGCGGTGGCCGTCCTGGCGGTGGCCGTCCTGGCGGTGGCCGTCCTGGCGGTGGCCGTCCTGGCGGTGGCCGTCCTGGCGGTGGCCGTCCTGGCGGTGGCCGTCCGGCTGGCGGCCGCCCGGCGGGTTCGCAGCCTGCCGGCTCCCGCCCTGCGGGTCCCCACCCCCGTGGCCGCCGCCCTGCGGGCTCCCGCCCCCCGGGTGCTCCCCCGGCGTGGCCGCGCCAGGAGCCCGTCGGCGCGCCGCGAGCGTCCACCCGCCGAGCCCCAGCAGCAGCACGACGCCCACGCCGATCCCCGCGTAGGCGACGAGCTTCTTCGAGTCGCTCTCCTCGGCCGCCGCGGCGGTCTGGCCCTTCTCGGCCTGTTCTCTGTCCGCGTCGCTGACGCCGAACCCGGCCTTGGTCTCGTCGCCGACGTACTGCGGCCCGTCCTTCGGCTCACCCTTGACGGTCAGCCGCAGCGTGAGGTCCACAGCACCGGTGGTGAACTTGCCGACCTCCGGGTTGAGGCTGACGGCCAGGTAGTACCAGCCCGCGAACCGCATGCCGCTGACCTCGTCGTCCGAGGCGTCGAAACGGTTGTTGAAACCGGCGGGGGCGGTCGGCCCCAGGTCGGCGGTCTGCTGCTTGCCGTCGTAGCCCTCGCTCCTGGCGCTCACCGCGCCGCGAGCGGTGTTGTAGAGCTGCACGTCCAGGCCGGTCGCCGCGTATCCGCTGTCCAGCGTCATCGACGCGTTGGCCAGCTCAGCGGCGGCGGAGAGCTGCTGCCCCCAGTCGAGCGGCATCCGGTAGAAGCGGGTCTCGCCCGGCTTCAGCCTGTCCTTCCAGACGCCGTCCGTGAGGGCCGGGGCGTCGTTGAAGCCGGTGCCGCCCGCGCGCCTGCGCGCCGAGCCGCTCGGCGGCGTGGGAGAGGCGGAGCTCCAACTGCCCTCGGCGGGCGGGGTGGTCGAACCGCTCTTGATCCCCGGCTCGGACATGTACTTGAGCTCCATCGGCCAGCGGCCGGCGTCCGAGGCCGGGTCGCTCGTGCGCTCGACCACGAAGTAGTACGGGCCCGCCGTCTGGCAGTCCCCGTCCTCCTCGATGCGCCGGGTGGCGTAGTCGGCGATCGGCCGGGCCTGCTCACCGCTGCTGAACGTGGGATTGGACGTGCTGCAGTCGTTCCCGCCGGTGTCCTGGAGGGTGACCGTGATGCCGTCGCCGTACGCGACCTTGGTACCGGGTTTGGGCGCGACCACCGCCGACAGAAAGGCGCTCGACTTCGAGTCGAGCGTGACGCTGTAGTACAGCTTCTGCCCGGCCCCGATGCTGTCCGTGTAGACGCCGGTCTTGAGCTGCGGCCCGTTGGCGCTGCTCGTCGTGCCCTTCACCTTCTCGGCGTCCTCGGCGGTCCGGTACGTCGGCAGGCCGCCCGTACCGTCGCCGGGCGCGGCCAGTGCCTGGGCCGGCGCCGTCAGCACCGCCGCGCAGGCGGCCGCCACCGCCAGTACCGTCCCCAGCCCGCTGCGGCTGCGCATTACTTCCCGCCCCTCGTCGTACCGTCGATTGCCCTGCTCCGCCGCGCCCGGCCGTACAGTCCGGCCGGCGCCGCGAGGAGCGCGCCCGTACCGCCCACCACAGCGGCGATCACGGGGCCGGACCATCCTGCACCGCCCGACCCGTCACTGTCCGCACCGTTGCCCGCATCGGCCCCTTTGTCCGTGCCATCGGCGGCTTCGCCGTCCGCCGCGAGCACCGGGGCGCGGTGCTGCGGGCCGGCCGGCTCGTCGCCGACGACATCGATCCGGAGCACCACGCCGATCGCGGCGTCCTGTCTCCCCCTCACACCGAGCCAGAACTTTGCTTCTGCAAGCTATTGCTTTGCTGCGGCAAACTCAAGGGCCCGGGCGTCACGGTCCCGCAACGAGAACACGCCCCGCGTCCGGACGCGGGCGAACGCGACGAAGCCCCGACCGCGAAATGCGATCAGGGCTTCGTACGAGACTGATACGTCTCACACACCCGAACCTGCGGGCACGGAGTCGGTCGCCTCCGTCCACAGATCCTGCTCGGCGCGATCCGCCTGGATCTGGCGGTACACGAGGAGCCCGCCGATGGCAGCCAGTGCGACCAGGAGAAGCTTCTTCACCGCGCGACCTCGTCTTTCCTTGACGTATGGGACCTTCTGGCGCCCGATGATACACACCAGCCGATACCGATCGGTGACCTGGAGGGGCGCCAACTCCCCCGCCGGACAAACGAATCGGCCCGGACGGAGAATTTCCCTCCGTCCGGGCCGATCGCGCCGGTGGGCGACTGATGTCACCTGTGGATGTCAAAGGCCCCCAGCCGTATCGACTGGGGGCCTTTTGCGCCGGTGGGGCTAACAGGACTTGAACCTGTGGCCTCTTCCTTATCAGGGAAGCGCTCTAACCGTCTGAGCTATAGCCCCGCGCTGCACCGAAAGATTAGCGCACGTCGGCCGTAGTCCCAAAATCGGTTACTCGTCCTCGGCCAGGGTGAGCTCGACACCGCCCACGAACCCGGCCGACAGGTTGTAGATGAAGGCCCCGAGAGTGGCGAGCGCTGTCGCCAGCACCACGTCGATCACCGCGATCACCGCGGTGAACATCAGCACCCGAGGCAGCGACAGGAACGACTGGAGGTCGAAGCCATTGCTGTCGCTGGAACCGGTCGCCTCACTGATCGTGCCGCCGACGGTGCTGAAGACGCCCATCGCGTCCATCACCATCCACAGCACCGCGGCCGCCACGATCGTGCAGATCCCCAGCGCGATGGACAGCAGGAAGCTGACCTTCATCACCGACCACGGATCCGCCTTGGCGACCCGAAGCCGGGCCTTGCGGGTGCGCGGCGCCGTACGGACCCCCGTACGCGGCCTGCGCACCGTCTGCTGGGCTCCCTGGCCGCTCTGGGCACCACTCTGGCCCGTACCCGCCCCGCCGCCCGCCCCACCGGCCGCCGGCGTGGCATACGCCTGCGGCGGGTGGTACGGCTGCGGTTGCGGCTGTTGCGGATAAGGCTGACGCGTATCAGTCACAGTCGTCCCCCTGGGATGCGACTCTCCCTGTTGAGGGCCGCTGTCACCGACCGAGCCACGGGCACCCTCCGTCGCGGTCGCGGCCCCGGACGGTTTACCCCCGTCGGCACCCTTACCGCCCGCCGCGGCGCCCGTGGCTCCACTCACGACTTACTCCTCTTGGCTCCCGGTCGAGGGCTGCGTTCCCTCGGCCACCTCGGGCACGGCCGCCTCGGACTCGGACCCCTCGGCTGCCTCGGCCAATTCCTCGACCTGCTCAGCTTCGCGACCGGCCTCGGCGTTCCTGGCGATGCCGACCACGGCATCGCGCTTGCCCAGGTTGATCAGTTGGACGCCCATGGTGTCACGGCCCGTCTCCCTGACTTCGTTGACCCGCGTACGAATCACACCGCCGCTGAGCGTGATGGCGAGAATCTCGTCGGTCTCCTCGACCACCAACGCGCCCACCAGCGAGCCCCGGTCCTCCACGATCTTGGCGGCCTTGATGCCCAGACCACCACGGCCCTGCACCCGGTAGTCGTCGACATTCGTCCGCTTCGCGTACCCGCCGTCAGTGGCGGTGAAGACGAACGTACCGGCCCTGACCACATTCATCGAGAGCAGTTCGTCGCCCGCGCGGAAACTCATGCCCTTCACGCCCGAGGTCGCACGCCCCATCGGCCGCAACGCCTCGTCCGTCGCGGTGAACCGGATCGACTGCGCCTTCCGGCTGACCAGCAGCAGGTCGTCCTCGGCCGAGACCAGCTCGGCGCCGATCAGCTCGTCCTCCGCGCCGTCGTCCGTCTCCCGCAGATTGATCGCGATGACGCCGCCCTGGCGAGGCGAGTCGTAGTCCTTCAGCGAGGTCTTCTTCACCAGACCGGACTTGGTGGCCAGCACCAGATACGGCGCCGCCTCGTACGTGCGGATCGCCATGATCTGCGCGATCTTCTCGTCCGGCTGGAAGGCCAGCAGGTTCGCGACGTGCTGGCCGCGGGCCTCCCGGCCGGCGTCCGGCAGCTCGTACGCCTTCGCCCGGTAGACCCGGCCCTTGTTGGTGAAGAACAGCAGCCAGTGGTGTGTCGTGGACACGAAGAAGTGGTCGACGATGTCGTCCTGCTTCAGCTTCGTGCCGCGAACGCCCTTGCCGCCGCGCTTCTGCGAGCGGTAGTCCTCCGTCTTGGTGCGCTTCACATAACCGCCACGGGAGATCGTGACGACGATGTCCTCCTCGGCGATCAGGTCCTCGACGGACATGTCGCCCTCGAAGGGCACCAGCTTGCTGCGCCGGTCGTCGCCGAACTTCTCGACGATCGCGGCCAGCTCATCGCTGATGATCTGCCGCTGCCGCTCCGGAGAGGCCAGGATCGCGTTGTACACGTCGATCTTGCCCTGCAGCTCGTCGTGCTCGGCCGTGATCTTCTGGTGCTCCAGAGCGGCCAGCCGGCGCAGCTGCATCTCCAGGATCGCGTTCGCCTGGATCTCGTCGATCGCCAGCAGCCCCATCAGGCCCTCGCGCGCGATGTCGACGGTGTTGCTGCGCCGGATCAGCGCGATGACCTCGTCGATCGCGTCCAGCGCCTTGAGCAGGCCGCGCAGGATGTGCGCCCGCTCCTCGGCCTTGCGCAGCCGGAACCTGGTGCGCCGGACGATGACCTCGACCTGGTGCGTCACCCAGTGCCGGATGAACGCGTCGATCGCCAGCGTCCGCGGCACCCCGTCGACCAGCGCGAGCATGTTCGCGCCGAAGTTGGTCTGCAGGTCGGTGTGCTTGTAGAGGTTGTTCAGCACGACCTTGGCGACCGCGTCGCGCTTGAGCACGACGACCAGCCGCTGGCCGGTGCGCGAGGAGGTCTCGTCGCGGACGTCGGCGATGCCGCCGACCTTGCCGTCCTTGACCAGGTCGGCGATCTTCTGCGCGAGGTTGTCCGGGTTGACCTGGTAGGGCAGCTCGGTGACGACCAGGCACTGCCGGCTCTGGATCTCCTCGACCGCGACGATCGCGCGCATCGTGATCGAGCCGCGCCCGGTGCGGTACGCGTCCTCGATCCCGTTGCGGCCCACGACCAGCGCGCCGGTGGGGAAGTCCGGGCCCTTGATCCGCTCCAGGAGCGCGTCCAGCAGCTCCTCGTGGGTGGCCTCCGGGTGCTCCAGATACCACTGCGCGCCGGACGCGACCTCGCGCAGGTTGTGCGGCGGGATGTTGGTGGCCATGCCGACCGCGATGCCGGCCGAACCGTTGATCAGCAGGTTCGGGAAGCGGGCCGGCAGGACCGTCGGCTCCTGATTACGGCCGTCGTAGTTGTCCTGGAAATTGACGGTGTCCTCGTCAATGTCCCGGACCATCTCCATGGACAGCGGAATCATCTTGCACTCGGTGTACCGCATGGCGGCGGCCGGGTCGTTGCCGGGCGAGCCGAAGTTGCCGTTCGAGTCGACCAGCGGCATCCGCATCGACCAGTGCTGGGCGAGCCGGACCAAGGCGTCGTAGATCGAGGAGTCGCCGTGCGGGTGGTACGTGCCCATGACGTCACCGACGACGCGGGCGCACTTGTAGAAGCCCTTCTCGGGCCGGTAGCCGCCGTCGTACATCGCGTACAGCACCCGGCGGTGCACCGGCTTGAGGCCGTCCCGGACGTCGGGCAGCGCGCGCGACACGATGACGGACATCGCGTAGTCGAGGTACGAGCGCTGCATCTCCGTCTCAAGCCCGACCGGCTCGACCCGCATGCCCACGCCTTCGACGGTGACGGGCGCGCCTTCGGGCGTGACTGCCCCGGAGGTCGCGGGAGTATCAGGAATATTGGGAGTCTCGTCGGCCATCGCTGGTCAAAATCCTTTCGAGGTGCGGCGCTGCAGGCCGACTCAGATGTCGAGGAACCGAACGTCCTTGGCGTTACGCTGGATGAACGAGCGCCGCGCCTCGACGTCCTCGCCCATCAGCACCGAGAACAGATCGTCGGCCTGGGCCGCGTCGTCCAGGGTGACCTGGCCCAGTACGCGGTGGTCGATGTCCATCGTGGTGATCCGCAGTTCCTCGGCGTTCATCTCGCCGAGGCCCTTGAAGCGCTGGATGGCGTCGTCGCGGACCCGCTTGCCCGCCTGGCGCCCGAGCTCCATCAGCGCGTCCCGCTCCCGGTCGGAGTAGGCGTACTGGAAGTCCTCCTTGCCCCACTTGATCTTGTAGAGAGGCGGCCGGGAGAGGTAGACGTGTCCGGCCTCGACCAGCGGGCGCATGAAGCGGAAGAGGAAGGTGAGCAGCAGGGTGTTGATGTGCTGACCGTCGACGTCGGCGTCCGCCATCAGGATGATCTTGTGATAGCGGAGCTTCTCGATGTCGAAGTCCTCGTGCACCCCGGTGCCGAAGGCCGAGATCAGCGCCTGCACCTCGGTGTTCTGCAGGATCTTGTCGATCCGCGCCTTCTCGACGTTGAGGATCTTGCCTCGGATCGGGAGGATCGCCTGATACTGCGGGTTACGACCCGACTTGGCGGAACCGCCGGCCGAGTCACCCTCGACGATGAAGATCTCGCACTGCGTGGGGTCGTTGGACTGGCAGTCGCTCAGCTTGCCCGGCAGCGAGGCCGACTCCAGCAGGCCCTTGCGGCGGGTCAGGTCGCGCGCCTTACGGGCCGCGACCCGGGCGGTGGCCGCCTGGATCGCCTTGCGGATGATGTCCGCGGCCTCGGTGGGGTTGCGGTCGAACCAGTCGGTGAGGTGCTCGTAGACGAGCTTCTGCACAAAGGTCTTCGCCTCGGTGTTGCCGAGCTTCGTCTTCGTCTGGCCCTCGAACTGCGGCTCGCCGAGCTTGATCGAGATGATCGCGGTCAGGCCCTCGCGGATGTCCTCGCCGGCGAGGTTGTCGTCCTTCTCGCGGAGGAACTTCTTCTCGCGCGCGTAGCGGTTGACCAGTCCGGTCATCGCCGCGCGGAAGCCCTCCTCGTGCGTGCCGCCCTCGTGCGTGTGGATGGTGTTCGCGAAGCTGTAGACGCCCTCGGTGTACTGGCTGTTCCACTGCATCGCGATTTCGAGGGAGAGCATCCGCTCCTTGTCCTCGGCCTCGATGTCGATGACCGTGGGGTGGATCAGCTCGCCCTTGCGGGAGTTGAGGTACTTCACGAAGTCGACGATGCCGCCCTCGTAGACGTACCGCACCGTGAGCGGCACGCCGTTCTCGTCGACGTGGTCCGGACGCTCGTCCGTCAGCGAGAGGGTCAGGCCCTTGTTGAGGAACGCCATCTCCTGGAAGCGCCGCGACAGCGTCTCGAAGGAGTACTCGGTCGTCTCGAAGATGTCCGGGTCGGCCCAGAAGGTGACCGTGGTGCCGTGCTCCGGCACCGCCTCGTTCTTCGCCAGCGGCGCCGTCGGCACGCCCAGCTTGTAGTCCTGCGTCCAGCGGAAGCCGTCCCTGCGGACCTCCACGGCCACCTTGGCCGACAGCGCGTTGACGACCGACACGCCGACGCCGTGCAGACCGCCGGAGACGGCGTAGCCGCCGCCGCCGAACTTGCCGCCGGCGTGCAGGACGGTCAGCACTACCTCGACGGCCGGCTTGCCCTCGGAGGGGACGATGCCGACCGGGATGCCGCGGCCGTTGTCGATGACGCGCACGCCGCCGTCGGCCAGGATCGTGACGCCGATGGTGTCCGCGTGGCCGGCCAGCGCCTCGTCGACGGAGTTGTCCACGACCTCGTAGACGAGGTGGTGAAGACCACGCTCGCCGGTGGACCCGATGTACATACCAGGTCGCTTACGGACCGCGTCCAGGCCCTCCAGCACGGTGATCGCGCTGGCGTCGTACGTCGCCTCGATGGGGGAGGGGCCACTCGAACCGGCACGGGACGGAATGGGGGTCTCCTCGCCGGAGGCAGGGGAAGTCTCGGTGGGGTTGCCGGAATCGGCCACGAAGCGCCCTTTCTGGCACAGCACAGGCCGACTCCGGGGAAGGGTGGGAGCGGCTGCGTCGTTCGACATGTTCCGCAAGTGGGCGGGATTGCTACCAGTCTACCGGTAGCACTGACATGAATGGGGGTTTGCCGGTACCTGAGTCCCCACGTGCCGCCCTGAACCGGCATCCGCCGACTCCCCATATGCGGGACCGGGCTCCAGGAGCCTCACAGCGGCACTCAGCGCTTCGGGCTGTCAACCTGTGACTACGGTGAGCGGAGTCTCACCCGTCCCACCGGCACAACTCACCCGTATGTGTCCCCGGGACCCTTGCTGCCGGGGGCGCGCAACGGCCCGTACCGGCGCGCCGGACCGCCCGGCGCGAGCACCTTGAGCAGCTTGACGGTGCCGTGCCCGAGGTCCTCGTTGAGCCGCGCGACGAGCGTCGGCGCGAGCAGCCGCAGCTGCGTCGCCCAGGCCGTCGAATCGCACTGCACGGTCAGCACGCGCGCTTCCTCGTCGTACTTCTGCGGCTCGCAGTGCAGGGCCACCTCGGGGCCGACCATCTGCGGCCAGCGGCCCATCACGCCGCCGACCGCCGCCGGAGCCTCCCAGCCCCGCTCGGTGATCAACCGGTTGATGGCGGCGCCGAGCGGCAGGGGGTCGCGCCCGTCCGCGCGCGCGCCGGAGCGCAAGCCCCCTCCGCGCCGCACCTGCTTCTTCTGCTGCGCCGCCGCGCCACGGGCCCGCGCCTGCTCCTTGGCGGCGCGCAGCGCCACTCGCGCCAGATCCACCCCGGAGGGCTCCGGCTCCTTCGGGGCCCCGGGCTCCGCCGCCTCGCCGCTCACGCGTCCACCCTCTCGACGGCGCCCTCGGCCACCGTGTAGCGCGCGCCGACCAGCACGCCCGGCACGTCGTCCTCCACCGCCGCCGTCACCAGCACCTGCTCGCCGGGGGCGACCAGCTCGGCCAGCCGTTCCCTGCGCCGGGAGTCCAGCTCGGCGAACACGTCGTCGAGGACCAGCACCGGCTCATTGCCCTCGGCGCGCAGCAGGTCGTACGAGGCCAGCCGCAGCGCCAGGGCGTACGACCAGGACTCGCCGTGACTCGCGTAGCCCTTGGCGGGCAGTTGTCCGAGCTTGAGGTGCAGGTCGTCGCGGTGCGGGCCGACCAGCGTCACCCCGCGCTCGATCTCCTGCTTGCGGGCCGCGCCGAGCGCCGCGAGCAACAGTTCGAACAGCTCCTCGCGGCTGTGCGCCGGCCCCGCCTGGACCGGGGCGAGCGCCTCGCCGACCGAGCTGCGGTATTCCAGCGCGACCGGGCCGCCGCCGGGGGCCAACTGCTCGTACGCCTTGTCGGTCAGCGGTTGCAGTGTGGTGATCAAGTCGAGGCGCTGGACGAGGAGTTCCGCGCCGGCCCGGGCCAGATGCTGGTCCCAGACGTCGAGAGTCGACAGCGCCGCGGCGTCACCGGGCCGGGCGCCCCCGTGCCGGCGGGCCATCGCCGCCGTCTTCAGCAGGGTGTTGCGCTGCTTGAGCACGCGGTCGTAGTCGGAGCGCACGCCCGCCATCCGGGGGGAGCGCGCGGTGACCAGTTCGTCGAGGAAGCGGCGGCGCTCGCCGGGGTCGCCCTTGACCAGAGCCAGGTCCTCCGGGGCGAACAGGACCGTGCGGACGATGCCGAGGACATCGCGCGGGCGGACCTGCGAAGAGCGGTTGATCCGGGCCCGGTTGGCCTTGCCGGGGTTCAGCTCCAGCTCGATGAGCTGCTGCCGCTCGCCCTGCACGACGCTGGCCCTGATGACGGCGCGGTCCGCGCCCATCCGCACCAGCGGCGCGTCGGACGAGACGCGGTGGCTGCCGAGGCTCGCGAGATAGCCGACCGCCTCGACGAGGTTGGTCTTGCCCTGGCCGTTGGGTCCGACGAAGGCGGTGACGCCCGGGTCGAGCGGAACCTCGACCCGGGCGTACGAGCGGAAGTCGGCGAGCGACAAATGCGATACGTGCATGGGTGCGCGCCGGCCTTCCGCCGTTTCCTACTTCTTGTTCTCGACCGCGTGGCCGCCGAACTGGTTGCGCAGCGCGGCGATCATCTTCATCTGCGGGGAGTCGTCCTGGCGGGACGAGAAGCGGGCGAAGAGCGAGGCGGTGATGGCGGGCAGCGGCACCGCGTTGTCGAGAGCCGCCTCGATCGTCCAGCGGCCCTCGCCGGAGTCGGCGGCGTACCCGCGCAGCTGCTCCAGGTGCTCGTCCTGGTCCAGCGCGTTGACGGCGAGGTCGAGCAGCCAGGAGCGGATGACCGTGCCCTCCTGCCAGCTGCGGAAGACCTCGCGCACGTCGGTCACCGAGCCCACGGACTCCAGCAGCTCCCAGCCCTCGGCGTAGGCCTGCATCATCGCGTACTCGATGCCGTTGTGAACCATCTTGGCGAAGTGGCCCGCTCCGACCTTGCCGGCGTGGACCGAGCCGAACTCGCCCTCGGGCTTGAGCGCGTCGAAGACCGGCTGGGCCTTCGCGACGTTCTCGGCGTCGCCGCCGTACATCAGCGCGTAGCCGTTCTCCAGGCCCCAGACGCCGCCGGAGACGCCGCAGTCGACGAAGCCGATGCCCTTGGCCTTGAGCTCCTCGGCGTGCTTCTCGTCGTCGGTCCAGCGGGAGTTGCCGCCGTCGACCACGACGTCGCCGGGCGAGAGCAGCTCGCCGAGCTCGTCCACGGTGGACTGGGTGGCGTCGCCGGCCGGGACCATCACCCAGACGACCCGCGGGCCCTGGAGCGAGTCCACGAGCTCCTTGAGGCTGTGGACGTCCGCGACGTCGGGATTGCGGTCATAACCGATGACGGTGTGGCCCGAGCGGCGAATGCGCTCGCGCATGTTGCCGCCCATCTTGCCGAGACCGATGAGACCGAGCTCCATCAGGGATCCTCTACGACGTAGTTCATTGGCGTACTCGCGTGGTGTACCTGCGGCCGAGCCTACGCCCGGCGCTCCGCGCTCAACTGTGGGCTCGACCGCTCATCGCGAGGGCCCGCCGGAACTGTCCGGCGGGCCCTTCCGACGGCTCAGCCGCTGAGCCGCACCGGCATGATCAGGTACTTGTACGCGTCGTCCGCCTCGGCGTCCAGCGCGGGCCTGCCGCTGAGCAGCGCGGGCTTCGTGGAGGTCGTGAAGGACAGCTGGGCGACCGGCGAGTCGATGGCGCTGAGCCCGTCGAGCAGGAAGGTCGGGTTGAAGGCGATCGAGATGTCGTCGCCGTCGAGGACGGCGTCGACGCGCTCCACAGCCTGTGCGTCGTCGCTGGAGCCCGCTTCGAGGATCAGCACGCCCTGCTCGAAGCTCAGCCGCACCGGGGTGTTGCGCTCGGCGACGAGCGCCACGCGCTTGACGGCCTCCACGAAGGCCGGCGTCTCGATCACCGCGATGGAGTTGAACTCGGTCGGGAAGAGCGTGCGGTACTTCGGCAGGTCGCCTTCGAGCAGCCGGGTCGTCGTACGGCGGCCGGCTCCCTCGAAGCCGATCAGGCCCTCGCCGGCGCCGGAGCCAGCCAGCGCGATGCTGACCGTGTCGCCGTTGGTGAGCGACTTGGCGGTGTCGAGCAGAGTCTTGGCGGGCACCAGGGCGACCGCGGAGATGTCCGGCACCTCGGGCTTCCAGAGGAACTCGCGGACGGCGAAGCGGTAGCGGTCGGTCGAGGCGAGGGTGACGGTGTCGCCCTCGATCTCGATGCGCACACCGGTGAGCACCGGGAGGGTGTCGTCGCGGCCGGCCGCGATGGCCACCTGGGCCGCCGCGGAGGCGAAGACCTCGCCGGGCACGGTGCCGGTGACGCTCGGCATCTGCGGCAGGGCCGGGTATTCCTCCACGGGCAGTGTGTGGAGGGTGAAGCGTGAGGAGCCGCAGACCACGGTCACTCGCACGCCCTCGGTGGAGATCTCCACCGGTCGGTTGGGCAGCGCCCGGCAGATGTCGGCGAGCAGCCGGCCGGAGACCAGGACGGTGCCGTCCTCCTCGACGTCGCCTTCGACGGAGACGCGGGCCGACACCTCGTAGTCGAAGCCGGACAGGCTCAGCGTGCCTTCCTCCGCCTTCAGCAGCAGCCCCGCCAGAACCGGCACCGGTGGGCGGGCCGGCAGGCTTCGGGCCGCCCAGGCCACAGCCTCCGCGAGTACATCGCGCTCCACCCGGATCTTCACCGGAAACCGCCTCCTGCTGTTGCTCGCTCGTCCTGCTGGCCTTCGTCGTCGGCTGTGTTGCCGCCGGACCAGTCTGACGTACGGCGCTGACAGTCGGTGCGGCTCGGGGTCAAGTCGTTGCGAGTGGCGTGGGCCGGCCGGAGGTCCGGTTGTGCACAGCCCCCACTTCCAAGCAGCTTCCCAGTTATCTATAGGTGGTCGTAGTAGTAGGGGTTGTGGAAACCGTGGATAACCGTCTTTTCGCAGGTCAGAGCAGGTTTTTTATCCACCGGGCCTGTGGGCGGGGACGGTGGAAAACCACACCGTTCTGTGGACACCCGAAAGTTCTGCACAGCGCGTGCACAGGCAAGGCCTACTTCTCCCCAGCCTCGTCCCCAGCTTTACCCCGGTTCTCCCCAGCCCAACCGAGCACCTTGGTGTGACGCCTTTCACTCGGCACGGTGACCTCGGGCGTTTCGTTGCCGAACAGTGGACAACCGTGTGGAAATGCTGTGCACAACCGGCCACAGCCTGTGGGCCGCCGGTGGACAACCCCGGAGCCCCTTGCCGCCGTGATTTTTATCCACAGCCTGTGGATAAAGGTTTGCCACATTTCCCCAGGCCTCTGACCTCGGCAGATGGATCTTGAGGCAGGTCGCCTGTGGACACAGTCTGGACAACTTTTTTGGTCCCCAGGGTGTGGACGGCCTTCCGGCCCCAAACCTGTGGAGAACACTGCCGCAGCGACGGGTATTCGAACAGTTCTGAACAGAAGATCGGCTCGGGCGTCGGTCGCGGACGGTCTTCGGGGCGGTCTTCGGAGGGGTCGCGGGGGTCCGCGGGGGGTTCGCAGGGGCCTCGCGGGCGGTTCGCGGGCGTTTCCGAGGCCCGTCGGAGCGGTCCCGAGGGGCTGTCCCGAGGGGCTGTCCCGAGGGGCTGTCCGCACGGGGCGGCATGACGAAGGGGCGCTCCGGGGAGAGCCGACCCCCTGAGCGCCCCTGACAGGCCCGCCGAGCCCGTCTCAGCCGTTCTTGATCCGGTTCGTGAGCTCCGTGACCTGGTTGTAGATGGAGCGCCGCTCCGCCATCAGCGCGCGGATCTTGCGGTCCGCGTGCATCACCGTCGTATGGTCGCGGCCGCCGAACTGCGCGCCGATCTTCGGCAGCGACAGATCCGTCAGCTCCCGGCACAGATACATCGCGATCTGCCGGGCGGTCACCAGCACCCGGCTGCGCGAAGAGCCGCACAGGTCGTCGTTCGTGAGCCCGAAGTACGAGGCGGTCTCGGCCATGATGGCGCTCGCCGTGATCTCCGGGGCCGCGTCCTCGCCGCCCGGGATCAGGTCCTTGAGCACGACCTCGGCCAGGCCCAGGTCCACCGGCTGCCGGTTGAGGCTCGCGAACGCGGTGACCCGGATCAGCGCGCCCTCCAGCTCCCGGATGTTGCGCGAGATCCGCGAGGCGATGAATTCCAGCACCTCGGGCGGCGCGTGCAGCTGCTCCTGCACCGCCTTCTTGCGGAGGATCGCGATCCGCGTCTCCAGTTCGGGCGGCTGGACGTCGGTGATCAGGCCCCACTCGAAGCGGTTGCGGAGCCGGTCCTCCAGGGTCACCAGCTGCTTGGGCGGCCGGTCCGAGGACAGCACGATCTGCTTGTTGGCGTTGTGCAGCGTGTTGAAGGTGTGGAAGAACTCCTCCTGCGTCGACTCCTTGCTCGCCAGGAACTGGATGTCGTCGACGAGCAGGATGTCCATCTCGCGGTAGCGCTTGCGGAACGTGTCGCCCTTGCCGTCCCGGATGGAGTTGATGAACTCGTTGGTGAACTCCTCGGAGCTCACATAGCGCACCCGGGTGCCCGGGTAGAGGCTGCGCGCGTAGTGCCCGATCGCGTGCAGCAGGTGGGTCTTGCCGAGCCCGGACTCGCCGTAGATGAACAGCGGGTTGTACGCCTTGGCGGGGGCCTCGGCGACTGCCACCGCCGCCGCGTGCGCGAACCGGTTGGAGGCGCCGATGACGAAGGTGTCGAAGAGGTACTTCGGGTTCAGCCGCGCGGTCGGCTCGCCGGGGCCCGACGCGGGCGCGGGCTGCGAGGCCAGCGGACCGGGTGCGCCGGGCGCGGGCAGCGCGCCCGGCCCGCCGTGGGAACGCTGCTGCTCGGAGTGGCGCCGCTGCTGCTCGTAGGACGAGCGGTCCTGGCCGAGGTGGTCCCCCGGTCCGTTGCGGTAGTCCTGCTGCTGCTCGTACGACTGCTGGGTGCGCGGCGGCGAGGCGTACGGGTCGCGGTCCTGGAAGCCGCCGAGCCGCTGCTGCTGCCAGCCGTAGTCCCCTCTGTCCTCCTGCATGGGGGGCCCGGAGGGGCGCGGCCAGCCGCCGGGCTCGGGGCGCTGGTAATCGGGGTAGGCGGGCCGGGCCGTCGGCAGCTCGTCGGAGGGCCGGCCGTAACCGTCGCGGACGTCCCTGTTGTCCCGGCTCCCCCTGTTGTCCCGTGCGTCGCGGCCGTCGCGGGAGTTGTAGCCGTCGTACGCGTCGTGCTGGGGCTCGCCGCGCTGCTGGTCGTCGTAGCGCGAGGGCGGTTGCTGCTGGTGCTGCGGGTGGTGCGGAACCGGGCTCTGCGGGAGGGGCGGCTCCCCGGCGGTGTCGTCGACGGTGATCGCGATCCGGATCGGCCGCCCGCACTCCCGGCTCAGCGTCTCGCTGATGAGCGGCGCGAGCCGGCCCTCCAGGACGCCCTTGGCGAATTCATTGGGCACGGCGAGCAGAGCGGTGTCGGCGACCAGCGCGAGGGGCTGGCAGCGCTTGATCCAGTGCTCGTCCTTGGCCTCCACCCCATGCCCCCTGCCTTCGCCGAGCAGTTGCTCCAGCACGCGCGGCCACACTGCGGCAAGATCGGCGGGTACGTCAGCCACAGGGCACGCTCTCTCACTAGCTGGGCGGGGAGGTGGGGCCGACAGGTCCCACGAATGTGTGGTTCTTGGGACGGGCGGGAAGAAATCGAGGTTCGGCCAACGTAGTCAGCCCGGCATGCGCGGTTCAAGTCGTTGTCCACAGGGTGTGTACAAATGTGCCACGTGGGGCGGGCCATGGCTTCTCCGGGCCGCCCCACGGCGTCGGGCTGTCCTTGATGTGCCACTGGTTTGACCGGATGGCGCAGCCGCGCGTACCGTGACCAGGTCGAGTTGTCGATGGCTGCTGCCGCCTGCCTCCGATGGGCGAAGGCCACGAAGTGTGGTCGGAAGCGGTGCACTCGGGCGTACTTGCGAGCTTCTCGTGGGCGCACGGTGACAGCCAGGCGATGTCCCGCCACTACCCGAACATTTCTGGAGCCCCCGAGTGAGCAAGCGCACCTTCCAGCCGAACAACCGTCGCCGCGCCAAGACCCATGGCTTCCGCCTGCGGATGCGCACCCGTGCCGGCCGCGCGATTCTCGCGTCCCGCCGTGGCAAGGGCCGCACCGAGCTGTCCGCCTGATCGTAAAGGTCACGACGTGCTGCCTACCGAAAATCGGCTGAGGCGGCGCGAGGACTTTGCGACCGCGGTACGCCGAGGACGCAGGGCCGGGCGCCCTCTTCTCGTCGTTCATCTTCGCAACGCCCCCCCGCAGGTCGAGGGGGGCGGGAACCCGCACGCGCCTGGGGAGAGCGCTCCCCTCGCACGTGCGGGTTTCGTCGTCAGCAAAGCCGTCGGCGGCGCTGTCGTCCGCAACCTGGTGAAGCGGAGGCTGCGCCATCTCATGCGCGACAGGATGTCTCGGCTTCCCGCCGGTAGCCTGGTAGTAGTAAGGGCGCTGCCCGGCGCCGGCGAGGCGGGTCACGACGAGCTGGCCCAGGACCTGGACGCCGCGCTGCAGCGGCTGCTGGGAGGGGCGCCGCGATGAAGTACCCGCTGCTGTGGTTGATCAAGCTGTACCAGTGGACCATCAGCCCGCTGCTGGGGCCGGTCTGCAAGTACTACCCGTCGTGTTCGCGATATGGCTATCAGGCCATCCAGGTCCACGGTGCGGTGAAAGGAACGGCGCTGACCGCCTGGCGCATCCTGCGCTGTAATCCGTGGTCGCTCGGTGGCGTCGACCACGTACCTCCCCGGAAGCGTCCGGTCTGGCACCAGCGGCTGCGAAGTCGCTGGGGCGGGCACCCCGCCGTCGAGCCCGTTGTACAGCCCGAGACTCAGCCCAACGCCCAAGGAGCCTGATTCGTGGACACGATCCTCGGTCCTCTCTATTTCGTAGTTTCCTGGATCATCGTCCAGTTCCACTCGCTGTACAGCCTTGTCTTCGACAAGAACAGCGGGGCGGCGTGGGGCCTGTCCATCGTTTCGCTGGTGGTCCTGATCCGGATCTGCCTGATCCCGCTCTTCGTGAAGCAGATCAAGGCGACACGGAACATGCAGGTGCTCCAGCCTCAGATGAAGGCGATCCAGGAGCGCTTCAAGAGCGACAAGCAGCGCCAGTCCGAAGAGATGATGAAGCTCTACAAGGAGTCGGGTACCAACCCGCTCTCGAGCTGTCTTCCGATTCTGGCCCAGTCGCCGTTCTTCATCACGCTGTACCAAGTGCTGAACCACATCGCCAACGGCAAGACCGTCGGCGTGATCAACCAGGACCTGCTGGACAGCGCGCAGAAGGCGCACATCTTCGGCGCTCCGCTGGCCGCCAAGTTCATGGACGGCGCCGCGAAGATCGAGAGCCTCGGCGCTTCGCTGGTCGACGTCCGCGTGGTCACGGTCATCATGATCGTCCTGATGTCGGGCTCGCAGTTCTACACCCAGCGTCAGCTGATGACGAAGAACGTCGACATGACGGTGAAGACGCCGTTCATGCAGCAGCAGAAGATGCTGATGTACGTCTTCCCGATCATGTTCGCCGTCTTCGGCATCAACTTCCCCGTGGGCGTCCTCGTCTACTGGCTGACCACCAACCTGTGGACCATGGGCCAGCAGATGTTCGTCATCCGCCGGAACCCGACCCCGGGCAGCCTCGCCTTCTCGCAGCGCCAGGAGCGGCTGCGCGCGCAGGGCAAGCTGAAGGAGGACCCGGCCGAGGTCGAGGTCAAGAAGGCCGTCGAGACCGCCCGCGCGAACCGGCAGCAGCCCAAGCGGCAGAGCAAGTCCCGGCGTCAGACCGCCGTTACGCCGCCGGCCGAGGGCCAGACCCGTGCTCGGGCCCAGACGCCGACCGCCGACGAGAAGCCCGATACCAAGACTTCGCTGGAGAAGAAGGGGCCGCAGGGTGGCAAGCCGGCCGGCGGCTCGGCCTCCGGCTCCTCCCGTAACGCCAAGTCCGGACAGCGCAAGGGCCAGCAGCGGCCCAAGCACCCGTCCAAGAAGTAAGAAGGAGTCCACCCGTGACGGAAGGCACCACGACCTCCACCCCGGAGGTCGTCGACACCGTGTCCCGCCTTGAGCAAGAGGGTGAGATCGCGGCTGACTACCTTGAGGGCCTGCTGGACATCGCGGACCTCGACGGTGACATCGACATGGACGTCGAGGCCGACCGGGCCGCCGTGTCGATCGTCAGCGAATCGACCAGCCGGGATCTGCAGAAGCTGGTCGGCCGTGACGGCGAGGTGCTGGAAGCGCTCCAGGAGCTGACCCGGCTCGCCGTGCACCGCGAGACCGGCGACCGCAGCCGGCTGATGCTGGACATCAGCGGCTTCCGGGCCCGCAAGCGCGAGGAGCTCACGGAACTGGGCTCCAAAGCGGTGGAAGAGGCCAAGGGCGCCGGCGAGCCGGTGAAGCTGCATCCGATGACGCCCTTCGAGCGCAAGGTCGTCCATGACGCCGTGGCGGCGGCCGGTCTGCGCAGTGAGTCCGAGGGCGAAGAGCCACAGCGCTGCGTCGTCGTGCTCCCGGTCTGATCCGGACCGGTTCCTGAGTCATTCCGGCCCCGTCTGTTCGCAGACGGGGCCGGACTCTGTCGGCCCGCTGTTCGGCGGACAACATGTTGTGTCTTCCGGGGGATCTCCCCCGGACCCCGAGGAAGGACGGTTCTCGTGACGGAGGCTGCGGAGCTCCCCCCGGCGCCCGAGGCGGCGCAGGCAGTATTCGGTGAGCGCTTCCCTGAGGCCGTTCGGTACGCCGAGTTGCTGGCCGATGCCGGGGTGCAGCGTGGCCTGATCGGGCCACGCGAAGTGCCGCGACTATGGGAGCGGCATCTGCTGAACTGCGCGGTGCTCTCCGAGGCGGTGCCCGAGGGCGTCTCAGTATGCGATGTGGGCTCCGGTGCGGGCCTGCCGGGCATCCCGCTGGCCCTGGTCCGGCCCGACCTGCGCATCACGCTGCTGGAGCCGCTGCTGCGCCGTACGAACTTCCTGCAGGAAGTGGTCGAGCTGCTCGGCCTGGACCACGTCACGGTTGTGCGTGGACGGGCCGAAGAGGTACTGGGCACCCTGCCGCCGGTGCATGTCGTGACGGCTCGGGCGGTGGCGCCGCTGGACCGGCTGGCCGGCTGGGGAGTGCCCCTGCTGCGCCCCTACGGCGAGATGCTGGCCCTCAAGGGCGACACGGCCGAGGAGGAGCTGAAGGGTGCCCGTGCGGCACTGAGCAAGCTCGGCGTGGTGGAGACATCGATCACGCATGTCGGCGAGGGAGTGGTGGATCCGCTCGCCACGGTCGTGCGCGTGGTGTGCGGGGAGAGCCCCGGCGGAGTTCGCTTCGCGACCAAGCGGGCGAAGGCGGCGCAGGCGGGCAGGGCCGCGAGGGCGCCGCGCCGTAGGCGCTGAGACGGCTTGGGAGCATTGGGGAGGCCCCCAATGCTCCATACAAGCAGTCAAAACTACCCATATCGGAGTGTCGTGCCCGGATAGGGCCTGCGCGAGTGCATCGTGTTTCACGTGAAACGTCGCTCTCTGCTGCAAGGAATCATCGGCCGCGGTCGCGCGGCCGCCGCGCCGCGCGGTCGTGCGGCGGATCCCCGAAGGGCCGGCCCCAGTCCTCCGAAAGAGCCTCCCGTAGTGGATTCATCCACAGGAGAATGGGCCCCGCTGGTTCACGACCCCGAAAGCATGGCAGGCTCAGTGCATTGTGAGCCTGAAGTCGAGGAGAGTGAATCCTTGCGGTCCGACGCCAACATCGCGGGGCCGATGACCGACCCGGTCCCCGGTCCCCGAAGCGAGTCGCCGGGGGAGGATGTTTCACGTGAAACGCCGCCTCCCATGGACGACACCCCCATCGGTCGTGCTGCCCAACTGGCAGTAGAAGCACTCGGCCGCGCGGGCGAAGGCCTGCCCCGGCCGGAGCAGACCCGCGTCATGGTCGTTGCCAACCAGAAGGGCGGGGTCGGCAAGACCACCAGCACGGTCAATCTCGCCGCTTCGCTGGCCCTGCACGGGGCGCGGGTGCTGGTGATCGACCTTGACCCCCAGGGCAACGCCTCGACGGCGCTGGGGATCGACCATCATTCCGAAATCCCGTCGATCTACGACGTCCTCGTGGAGAGCAGACCGCTCTCCGAGGTGGTGCAGCCGGTACCGGACGTCGAAGGGCTGTTCTGCGCGCCCGCCACGATCGACTTGGCCGGTGCCGAGATCGAGCTGGTGTCGCTGGTGGCGCGGGAGAGCCGGCTGGACCGTGCGATCAAGGCCTATGAGCAGCCGTTGGACTATGTCCTCATCGACTGCCCGCCGTCGCTCGGTCTGCTGACGGTCAACGCGCTGGTCGCCGGCGCAGAGGTGCTGATCCCGATCCAGTGTGAGTACTACGCGCTGGAGGGGCTGGGCCAACTGCTGCGGAATGTGGAGCTGGTGCGCGGCCACCTCAACCCCAAGCTGCACGTCTCGACGATTCTGCTCACCATGTACGACGGCCGGACCCGACTGGCCTCGCAGGTGGCGGACGAAGTGCGGACTCACTTCAGCACCGAGGTGCTGCGGACGAGCATTCCCCGATCGGTACGGATCTCGGAAGCCCCCAGTTACGGGCAGACGGTGCTCACGTACGACCCCGGCTCCAGTGGCTCGCTCTCCTATCTCGAAGCGGCCCGGGAGATCGCCCTGCGGGGGATGCCCCAGCAGGGCGGCCAAGGGGTGACGGTCAATTACGACGCACAACACCCCCACCAGCATGCCCAGACGGTGGGCCGGAACCATGGGCAAGAACAGCACAACATGTCGGAGGGGACTCAGTGAGCGAGCGACGTAGAGGACTGGGTCGAGGGCTCGGTGCGCTGATCCCTGCCGCGCCGCAGGCGTTGGACAATGCCGGGCCCGCGATGGGGAGCGGCGCGACTTCCCCGTCGGCGGTGCCCGTGCTGACCGCGGAGCGCGGCGTCGCCGCGGCCAAGGTCACCTCGCTCCCGCGGAGCGGCGTTTCACGTGAAACCGATTCGGCGGTGCGTGAAGAAGCTCCCGTGGTGATCGAGGAGGCGGTCGGAGCGCACTTCGCCGAACTGCCGCTGGACTTCATCACGCCCAACCCCCGGCAGCCGCGTGAGGTCTTCGACGAGGACGCTCTCGCCGAACTGGTCTCTTCGATCCACGAAGTGGGCCTGCTCCAGCCGGTCGTCGTACGTCAGGTGGCACCGGAACGCTATGAGCTCATCATGGGCGAGCGTCGCTGGCGGGCCTGTCGTGAGGTCGGTCTGGCGAGGATCCCCGCGATCATCCGGGCCACCGACGACGAGAAGCTTCTCCTGGACGCCCTTCTGGAGAATCTGCATCGGGCTCAGCTCAATCCATTGGAAGAGGCGGCGGCGTACGACCAACTGCTGAAGGACTTCAACTGCACGCATGATCAGCTGGCGGACCGGATCGGACGCTCGCGTCCGCAGGTCTCCAACACGCTGCGGTTGCTGCGGCTTTCTCCGTCGGTGCAGCGGCGGGTCGCCGCCGGGGTTCTCTCGGCCGGTCACGCTCGCGCGCTGCTGTCCGTGGACGACTCGGAGGAGCAGGACCGGCTCGCGCACCGCATCGTCGCCGAGGGCCTCTCGGTGCGCGCGGTCGAAGAGATCGTGACGCTGATGGGCGTACGTCCGAAGAGCAGTCCGAAGGGCAAGGGGCCGCGCGCGGGCGCCAGGGTTTCGCCGGCGCTCACGGACCTGGCCTCGCGGCTGTCGGACCGTTTCGAGACGCGGGTGAAGGTCGATCTGGGCCAGAAGAAGGGAAAGATCGTCGTCGAGTTCGCGTCGATAGACGATCTCGACCGCATTCTGGGCTCGCTGGCTCCGGGCGAGGGCCGGGTGCTGGCGAAGCGGCTCACGGAGGACGACGCCGAAGGCGCCGCAGACGCCGGCGAGGACGATCTCGCAGGGGAAGAGCGCGAGCGGTGAGTTGACGACTCAGCTGTGCTCCAAGGGGGCGGGCCGCGCTCCGGGTGAATTCGGAACGCGGCCCGCCCTTTTACCTTTACTGCGCTATCGGGGTAATCGCCGCACAGATACGATGTGTTCGGTTATGGCACATCCACCTTGCGAGACCTCATCTGAAGGGGCGGGGCCATGCGAACGGTGAGCCGCAGTGGACTGGTGGCGACTGGGCTGGGTCTGGGGGCAGTCAGCGGATTCGTCGGCAGTCTGCTCAGGGATCGTGACGCGCTGGGAGCCGCCCGAGGAGCGGCAGGCACCAGCAGTGAGGAACTGGCTTCATGGGGCGTCGGCTCGTACCGCTCACGCTGGACAACCTTTCGGACCTCCCCAAGCGGTGCCGGGCATGTGTCTTCTGGGAGCTCGACCCCGTCAGCGGGGAAGCCGCGGTAAAGGCCGGCCGGCCGGAGCTGGAAAAAGAAGCCTGGATCTCAGCGGTGCTGCTGGAATGGGGCTCGTGCGGCCGGGTGATCTACGTCGACGAGATGCCCGTGGGCTTCGTGCTGTACGCCCCTCCGGCCTATGTCCCCCGTGCGACAGCGTTTCCCACGAGCCCGGTGTCACCCGACGCGGTCCAGCTGATGACCGGTTGGCTGCTGCCCGGGTACCAGGGGCAGGGCCTGGGGCGGGTGATGGTGCAGACAGTCGCCAAGGATCTGCTGCGGCGCGGGTTCAAGGCGATCGAGGCGTTCGGGGACGCGCGCTGGAAGGAACCGGCGTGTGTGCTGCCCGCGAATCATCTGCTGGCTGTGGGCTTCAAGACCGTACGGCCGCACCCGCGCTACCCCCGGCTGCGGCTGGAGCTGCGGACGGCGCTGTCCTGGAAGGAAGACGTCGAGCTGGCGCTGGACCGGTTGCTCGGCGCTGTACAGAAGGAGCCGGCGCTGAGGCCGCTCTGAGGCGGCCGCTCTGAGGCGGATGTCCTGAGAAACTGTGTTTCACGTGAAACGCTGATCAGCTTTTACAGCCGACCGGGTGTTCTGTGCCTAGCCGATGAAGTCGGCCAGGTCGCGCTCGATGGCGGCCTTCGGCTTGGCGCCGACGATGGTCTTCACGACCTCGCCGCCCTGGTAGACGTTGAGCGTCGGGATGGACATCACACCGTACTTGGCGGCGGTGGCCGGGTTCTCGTCGATGTTGAGCTTGACGATGCTGATCTTGTCACCGTGCTCTTCGGCGATCTTCTCGAGCGACGGGGCGATCTGGCGGCACGGACCGCACCAGGCGGCCCAGAAGTCGACCAGAACGGGCTTGTCGCTCTTGAGGACGATCTCCTCGAAAGTGTCGTCGGTCACGGGCGGGGTGGTGCCGGCCACGGCGGTCTCCTTGTCTCGGTGTTGCGTCGGGGAATGCGGGGTCGCGCAGGGCTGTCAGACGGTGGCTTCGGCCTTCTCGGGCTCGGCGGACTTGCCGTCCGTGAGCGAGGCGAGGAAGCGCTCGGCGTCCAGCGCGGCGGAACAACCGGTGCCGGCCGCGGTGATCGCCTGCCGGTAGGTGTGGTCCACCACATCGCCTGCGGCGAAGACTCCGGTGAGGTTGGTCCGGGTGGACGGCGCCTCCACGGTGAGGTAGCCCTCGTCGTCCAGGTCCAACTGGCCCTGGAACAGCTCGGTACGCGGGTCGTGGCCGATCGCGATGAACAGGCCGGTCACCGGCAGCTCGGAGGTCTCACCGGTCTTGAGGTTGCGCAGGGTCAGACCGGCGAGCTTGTTCTCGCCCTTGATCTCGGCGATCTCGCTGTCCCAGATGAAGGAGATCTTCGGGTCGGCCACGGCGCGCTCCTGCATCGCCTTGGAGGCGCGCAGGGTGTCACGACGGTGGACGACCGTGACGGACCTGGCGAAGCGCGAGAGGAAGGTTGCCTCCTCCATCGCGGTGTCGCCGCCGCCGATCACGGCGATGTCCTGGTCCTTGAAGAAGAACCCGTCACACGTGGCGCACCACGAGACGCCGCGCCCGGAGAGCTCGTCCTCACGCGGCAGGCCGAGCTTGCGGTGCTGGGATCCGGTGGTGACGATCACGGACTTGGCGCGGTGGACGGTACCCGCGGTGTCCGTGACGGTCTTGATCTCCCCACTGAGGTCGACCGAAATGATGTCATCCGGAATCAGCTCGGCGCCGAAGCGCTCCGCCTGGCCGCGCATGGCGTCCATCAGGTCCGGGCCCATGATGCCGTCGCGGAAGCCGGGGAAGTTCTCCACCTCGGTGGTGTTCATCAGCGCGCCACCGGCGGTGACGGCTCCCTCGAAGACGAGCGGCTTGAGGGAGGCACGGGCGGCGTAAACCGCGGCCGTGTACCCCGCGGGCCCGGAGCCGATGATGATCACGTTGCGGACGTCGCTCACGGGTGTCTTCCTTGTCTCTGCCGGCTGCTTGGTGGGGCCCCTGTCAGGACTCTCACCCCACCCAACGGATCCTACGGGGCCTGAATTCCCCACCAGTCCCCAGCGTCCGCCGTAATGACCTGTACGAGGGGTCAGTGGCGCCCCGAGCAAGGGGTCAGCGGCGCGGGTAAGAACGGTTCAGCAGGACCTTTCCGGCCGGAGCGGGCGACTTCTCGGTGCAGGAAGCGTCCACGACATAGGCGTCGACGCGGGTGTTGTCGCCGGGGTGCGGCAGCACGACGATGTAGGCGTCGGTGCCCTCGAAGGTGTCCTGCTTGGCGGCGATCGGTGTCTCGCTCCGGCCGATGCCGTTCTGCACGCAACTGGGCACGGTCGCCGCGTCCCCTCGCAGTGGCGAGGTCGGCGAACTCTGCGCACCGACGTCGCCGGACTCGGGCGTCTTGCTGCCCGCTTCGCCGGCCAGCATGGTCCGCACCTGCGACGTGAGGTTCTCGGCGGAGAGCACGGAGCTCTCGGTCTTCTTCTTGCCGCTGTCAGCGCCCGCACCTGTTTTCGCGTCGTCGCCGGACCCCACTTGAACGAGCAGAGTGCCGATTCCCAGCACTGCGGCAGCGGCGGCGGTGCCGAGCAGAGCCTTCGGCCAGCGGCGTCCCCGGGCAAGTGGCCGACCGGCCGGCCGACGGCCGGGGCCCGTGGTGGATCGCGCGTGCCCGGCAGGCCGGTCCGCCGTGGGGGCCGTCGGGGAGGGCGCGGTTTCACGTGAAACAAGTCCGGCTTCAGCGACCGCTGTGACCGACACCGCTTCACGCGCTGTTTCACGTGAAACGCCGTCGGCGGGAGCCGTCGCGTCGAGGAGCGCTTCGGCGGCGAGCGCCGCGTCGATACGGCTCACGACGTCGGCCGGCATCCGGGTCGGCCCGGGGAGCGTACCGAGCAGCTCGCGGATCTCCTCCAGTGAAGCCTGGACGTCCGCGCACAGTGCGCAGCCGGTCAGATGCTCCCGGAGGTCGGACGTACGTGAAGGGGAGAGCAAGCCGTCCGTGAGTGCGGAGATCTCCGCGACCTCGGGGTGCTCATCCGTGTCGGTCGTTGATGTCACGCTCGCCCACCTCCGCCCTTCACGGCATCCGCATCGTTGGGTCCTGTCGACGGTGGGACGGATGTCCCCTGCGTCCGGTTCCTTCCCCCGCGCGGCGGAGTGTTATCCCTGCCGTCGGGGCGCAGATGGGTGAGCATCGGCAGCAGTCTCGCCCGGCCTCGCGCACAGCGGCTTTTCACGGTGCCGGTCGGCACGTCGAGCACCGCCGCGGCCTCGGCCACGGGGTAGCCCTGCATATCGACCAGCACCAGCGCGGCGCGCTGGTCGGGTGGGAGTTTGCCGAGGGCCTGCACCAGTTCACGGCGGAGATCGTGCCGCTCGACAGGGGCGGCGGCGGACTCCTCGGGATCGAGGAGCTGATCGAGGCGCTCGGTGTCGGCGATGGGGGACGTGCGGCGGGAAGCGGCCTTGCGGGCCCGGTCGAGACACGCGTTGACCGTGATGCGGTGCAGCCATGTTGTGACGGCGGACTGGCCCCGGAAGGTGTGGGCGGCCCGGTATGCCGACACCAAGGCGTCCTGGACGGCGTCAGCGGCTTCCTCACGGTCCCCCAGGGTGCGGAGCGCCACCGCCCAGAGTCGGTCGCGGTGGCGCCGGACTATCTCCCCGAAGGCGTCCGGGTCGCCCGCGACATGGCGAGCGAGCAGTTCGCTGTCGCTCGCGGCGCCTTCCATGGCGTCGTCCAACGTCGAGCACCCTCCCCGGTCCGTGCGGTCAGCCTGTGAACTTCACGTCCGTGATGGCTTGCTTGAAGCCGGCGCTGCTGAATTCGTCTATCGGCGATTGCGGCATCGCCGTGATCCAGACCACCACGTACCGGGTCTTCGCCGGGTCCTTCACCGTGAGCTTCGCGGTCGTCGTCGTTGTCTCGGTGGTGGCGAGCTTATTCGCAGTCGCGAGCGGAGTGGTGCTGGAGAGTGAATCAGCCGCGTAGAGCGACAGAGTCGTGTGGTCACCGCTGAAATGGAGACCTATCGAGCCGCCGGACAGCTTCCGCTTCGACCCGAGGTCGTAGACGATGCCGACTCCCCGCTTGAAGGAAGGCTTCAGGTCGGGGCCGTCCTGGTACGACTTGCTGCGCCACTCCGTCGACGGGTCGCCGTCGTAGGTGAACGGAACCTGGTTGAGGTGCTGGGGCTGGCCGTCCGGGTAGTACTCGGCGGCATTCGTGATCTTGAGCGGCTGCGGGGCCGACTTTCCGGAACCGCCACCGCTGCCCGCCCCGGAGTCGTCCGACTTCTCGGTGTGTCCCTCGTCCTGGAGCAGCGTGTCGGCCAGTTGCCAGCTGCCGAGACCGAGCGCGGCGATGAGCAGGGCCGAGACGGTCCACTTCAGGGCCCTGATGGTGCGGCTCTGCGGCGGTGGCAGTGGCACAGCGGGGATGGGCCTGGCGGGGCCCGGGTGTCCGTTGCGGGACGGCGGCTGTCCGTACGAGCCCTGCTGGTAGGTGGTGCGCTGGTACGAGGGCGGGGCGGTGAAGGTGGGCTCCGGCGGGCGGATGCGCGGCATCGCGGAGACCGCCTTGGAGAGCTCCTCAGGCGTGGCGCAGGGCTGTTCCTGGCGGGAGGCGGTGGCCCCGTCGTTGACCAGGGCGCGCATCGTGAGTTCGGAGAGGCCGCGGTGGACTCCCGCGCGGACCTGGTCGGGAGCGATCAGGCCGACGTCCTTGGGGAGCCCGGAGAGACCGTAAGCGTCGCTCTCGTACGGCCAGCGCTGAGTGAGCGAGGCGTAGAGCAGGGCGCCGATGGCTTCGGTGTCGCAGCGCTGCGGCTGTTCGGAGCTCATGCCGCGCAGCGCGGCCATGACGGCGAGGCCGCGGATCCGGTACTGGCCGGAGTCCGTGCGCAGCACCGAGCTGGGCGTGAGCCGCAGGTGCGCCAGGCCCTCCCGGTGTGCGGCCGTCATGGCTTGGGAGACCTGGCTGACGAGCTGGTAGGCGTCGTGCGGCTCAAGGGGGGCGGCGGCGAGAATAGCCGTGAGTTCGGTGGCGTCGGGCAGCCACTCGTGGACGACGTAGACGAGGTCGTTCTCCTCGACGGCGTCGAGCACCTGGACAAAGCGTGGGTCACCCAGCAGCGCGGCCGAGCGGGCCGCGGCGAGGACGGGTCTGGCCCGCGGATGGTCGGCGGGCAGCAGGTGGACGCCGACGGCGCGGCGCAGTTTCTCGTCCACCGCACGCCAACTGCTGAATCCGTCCAGACGGGTGACGCATTCCTCCAGGCGGTACCGTCTCGCGAGCTTGTGGCCGCTGTGCAGCTCGGGAGGCTGCGCGTCGGGCGCCGAGGCGTGCTCGTCCTGGGTCTGCGCGGTGTCCGCGCGTGCGTCGTCCTTGTGCGTGCCGACCGTGTCCCCGGCCTTCACCCCGTCGGTCGTGGCCTCGTCCGCCTTGGCGGTCGGCGGCTTGTCGCCGCCGGTATTGGCCACGTCGACGGCAGCCGTGCTCCTATCCGCCACCGTCGTTCCTGCCTCCCCATCCGTTGCGTGCTCTCCACAGCAATGCCAATTGTGCCCACAGTCCGCCGCTATGCACGACACGCGGTACTGATCGAAGGTTGTGCTCGGTCAGCGGCCCAACCGGCCTCGGACCATGCCGACCATGGCGGTCAGCTCCTGGATGCGCATCTTCTTGGCCGCGAGGTAGAAGACCGCCACGAGCCCGATTCCGCCGCCCACCAGGGCTGCGAGGGACCCGAGGAAGTCGCTGCCCAGTGCCTGGGTGACCGCGTAACCGATGGCTCCGGCGACGATCGCGGCCGGGAGGCTGGCTCCGATGAGGCGGGCGTACGTACGGATGACATGTGCTCCGTCCAGGTCACCGCCCATTCGCGTGCGCAGCCGCTGCCAGGCGACACCTACGCCGATGGCGTAGGACAGGCCGTACGAGGCCGCGATGCCCGCCACCACCCAGCGGGCAGGGAGCACGAAGTAGGAGACGGCGGACAGAGCGCCCCAGGACGCGGCGACGATCACCGTGTTGTAGAAGGGCGTGCGGGTGTCCTCGTAGGCGTAGAAGCCGCGGAGCACCACGTACTGCATGGAGTAGGGAATCAGCCCGAGTCCGAACGCCATCAGGATGTAACCCATGGACTGGGCCGATTGGGCGCCCGAGGCCGAGAACATCAGCGTGCACATCGGGATGCCGAGCGCCACGAAGGTGAAGGCGAGCGGGACGATCGCGACGGCCGAGGTGCGCAGACCGTGCGAGATGTCGTCGCGGACGGCGCCGACGTCGCCGTCGTGGGCCGAGCGGGAGATGCGCGGCAGCAGTGCGGCCATCACTGAGACGGTGATGATGGCCTGTGGCATCTGCCAGATCAGGAACGCGTTGTTGTAGCCCATCATGCCGGTGCCGGGGAAGCCCAGTTTGTCGGCTGTGGCACCGGCCCTGGTGGCGAGCTGGGTGACGATGAGCAGGCCGGCCTGGTTGGCTAGGACGAACAGGACGGTCCACTTGGCGAGCTTGGCGGCCTTGCCGAGGCCGTGGCCGCGCCAGTCGAAGCGGGGCCGGAACTTGAATCCCGCCTGGCTCAGATACGGGAGCATCGCCAGCGCCTGGACGGCGAGGCCGAGGAAGGTGCCGATGCCGAGCAGCCGCAGGCCCTCAGGGGTGATCGTGGTGACGCCCACGTGGGAGGTGCTCGCGGTGCCGTAGACCCAGATGAACATGCCGAAGGTGAAGATCACGACGATGTTGTTGAGGACGGGCGTCCACATCATCGCGCCGAAGCGGCCGCGAGCGTTGAGGACCTGCCCCATCACCACGTGCACGCCCATGAAGAAGATGGTGGGCAGGCAGTAGCGGGCGAAGGTGACCGCGACTTCGTTGGCGGCCGGGTTGTCGGCGATCGTCACCGACAGCGCGCGGATGAGCCAGGGGGCGGCGACCACGGCGCCGGCCACCAGCAGCGCGAGAATGACCATCACGAGGGTGAGCAGCCGGTTGGCGTACGCCTCGCCGCCGTCGTCGTCGTTCTTCATCGCGCGGACGAGCTGCGGGACGAAGACGGAGTTGAGGCCGCCGCCGACGGTCAGGATGAAGATCATCGTGGGCAGGTTCATGGCCACGGTGTAGGAGTCGCCGAGGAGGGCCGCGCCGATCGCCGCGGTGATCACCAGTTGGCGTACGAAGCCGGTGAGCCGGGACACCAGAGTGCCCGCGGCCATCACCGCGCTCGACTTGAGCACGCTCGTCGCGCGGCCGCCGCCGTTCTTCCCCGCGGGAGAGCCGATCGGAGCCGGTGCAGGCTCGGGCTCGGACTCCTCGGAGGCTGCTGACAGCGGCGCCGACTGCGGGGCTGTGGGGGGCCCGGACTGCGGTCCGGACTCCGGGGCGGGCTGCTGCGGGCGCTGCGAGTCGTACGGCCGCTGTGAGTCGTAGGGCTGCTGTGAGTCGTAGGGCTGCTGGTCCCGGAAGAGGTGCGCGAAGGCGTCCGGCTCGGGGCGCTCGTCGGCGGCCCGGCTGATCAGGTCGTCGACGCCCACGAACCGGGTGGTCGCCGCGTCGTCGCCGTACGGCAGATGGCGCGAGGGTCCGTCCGGCTCGGGCGGCGGCGTCGGGGCCCACAGCTGCGGGTCAGGGGCGTGCTGCGGCGAGGGGGGCTGCTGGTAGAGCGGGTGCGGCGGTGGGTAGCTGCCGGGGGGCGGCGGCGGGTGCGCGCTCCGGTCGTAGAGGGCCTCGTTCACCGGGTCCGCGGCGGCCGGGTCCTGCGCCTGGTAGGGATCGTGGGCGTAGGCGTCCTGCACATAGGGGTCGGGGACGTCGGGATCCTGTACGCGCGGATCGCCGGCGCGGGGGTCCTGAGCGGCCGGATCCGGGACGGCCGGGTTCTGACCGTCCGGGTACTGGCCTGCCGGATCCTGCATGCGCGGGTCCCGCGCGTAGGGGTCCTGCGGGTACGGATCCTGCGGGTTCGGGGGCCCCGGCGGGACACGACCCGCAGGGTCGCTGCCCGGACCCTGGCCGCGGTCACCGTCGTACGGCGCGTTCATCGCTACCCCACCTCATCGTCCGCGGCCGACCGGCCCGGTCTTTCCTCAACGATCCACTTTCTCACCTGAGCCGGACGGGCCGGCGCTTTCCGAACCGGTGTCCGCCGACGGGTCGCCCAGTTGCCCGGGCCCGTCGTCGTCCGGGGAAGCGTCTTCTCCGTCGTCGTCGCTATCCGTCCCGCCGCCCCCGCCGTTATCGGCGGTACCGCTCCCGGCGCCGTCGTCGCCCTCCTGGTTCGCGGCCTTGCGGGCTACGGCCCGCTTGCGCTGGAGGTAGAGCCGGACGCCGGCGAGCACCAGCAGGAGCAGGCCGCCCGCGATGACGAGCATCACGGTCGCGGTGATCTCGGTGGCCTCGACTTCGAAGATCATCGGCGCGCCGTACGGTGTGCCGTCCTTGGTGTACAGCTGCGCGGTCACTTGCACGGGACCGTTCGCGTTGGCCGTGGTCTCGAACTTCACCGACTGGCTGTGGCCGCCCTCGATCGTGACCGGCTGTGGATCGCCGGGGTCGAGGCGGTTCGGCTGGTTGGAGGTGAGCACCAGGTCCAGATTCTTGACCTGCTGCACGAGGTTGTTCTGCACGGTCACCGGGATCGTCGCGCTGCGTCCCGACAGCGTCGCGGCCGACTTCTGGATCAGGCTCACCTTCTTGGTGAGCCCCATGAGATAGGCCCGCACGGAGTTCCGGAACTTCTGCGACCCGCGTGGGTCGCCGCGCCACTCCGTGGACAGGTCGCGGCTGATCGCGTTGCCGAACGGGGTGACGACGCGGTCCTTCTCGGAGAGGATCTTCTTGAAGCTCTCCAGGACTTTCTGGGTCTCCTGGGTCTCCCGGAACGCCTGGGTCGGCAGCTCCTGCTTGCGCAGCGAGGCGGGGTACGAGGCGCTCCCCGGCACCCGGCGGGTCGCGCCCGGGTCGGGCTTGGCCTTCGCCGCGTTGCCCAGGCTCAGCGGCTCCGTCCAGCGGCCGGACTCGAGTCCCCTGAGCGCTTGTGCCATCGCCTGCGCCTGGCTGGCGGAAGGCATCCGCTGCGGGGCGACCACGATGCTCCGCTGCTTGTTCGTCTGCTGGGTGATCGCCAGTGTCTGGGCCAGGAACTTCTGTACGGCCGACGTGGAGTTGCCGGCGCGCGTCATGTCGCCCTGGAAGGCGCGGGAGAGCCGTGCGTCGGCGACCACAGCCGTATTGCCGCCGCCGATGGGGCGTGCGGCCGTGGGGGTGTAGGGCAGCCCGCCGGTCTCGCGGAAACTGTCGCTGCGGGCGATGACGGTGTGGGCGCCCGCGGAGGTCGCGACATCGATGATCGACGGGTCCACCGCGCCGTCGACGGGCCAGGCGAAGTCGGTGCGCGGCTTGACCTGGAGGGTCGTGCCGACCGTCGCACTGACACGATCAGTGGCCGGCTGAAGCTGGCCGAGCGTTCCCGACACCTTCTTGCCGCGGTGCGCGATGGAGGCCAGGTCGGGGTCCGCGAACGGCAGCGCGACGACCTCGCCGCCCTCCACCGCGTTCTGCAGATCACTCATCCACTTGCGGGCCACGGCCTGATTCTTGCCCGCCGTGCGGTTGTCCGGCCCCCCGACCTTGTAGCTGTGCGTCATCGCGTCGACCGTCGCGAGCAGGTCCGGGTCGACGACCCAGGTGACGGGGAGGTTCTTGCCCAGCGAGACCAGTTGCTGCAGTCGTCCGCCGGGCGCGAGCTCCGCGGCGAGCTTGTCGTCCTTGAAGATCGGCGTCTGCGCCTCGTCGGCGCCCGTCTCGGCTGTGAGGTGGGTGCTGGAGATCAGCGGCCACATGAACGTGAGCTTGGTCTTCTTGGCTGCCGCGGAGGGCTGCCACGGCAGGAAGGTCCGCTCGATCCCCAGCACCTGGTCGTACCGCTGGGCCTGCGTCTGCCCGCTCAGGGACACCCCGAGCTGGTAGACACCGGCGCTGCCCAGCCCCAGGTCATTCACGGGGACGGTGATGCTGAAGGACCGGCTGACACCGGGCGCCAGCTTGGCGATCTTCACGATGTGCTTGCCGCTGATCTCCGTGCCGTCGATGTACGAGAAGCCGGTGCGCTTGGCGGCGTCGTCGATCGCGCTGGGGCCGCTCAGGGGCGATGACCCCAGGCGCAGCCCGACATGCGCGCCGGTGATCGTGGAGTCTCCGTCATTGGTCACCCGCCCGGTGACGCTGAGCGTGTCGCTCTTCGTCGGCGCGGTCGGCGACAGTGTGTCGAGGGATACATCCACGGTGCGGGACCCGGTGGCGCCGCCGTCCGCGCGGACCGGTCCGGCAGCCGACAGCTGCAGCAATCCGACGATCAGGGGCGCACCCGCCAGCAGTGCGGCACCGCGCCGCAACCATTGGCGGGCAGGTGCTGAACGCGCCCCCTGGAACTCTGCCGCCTCGGCCACGCGTTCGCCATCCCTAGTCGTCGTCAGTGGTGGTTGGATCGTGCGTCCACGAATGGTAACGATGCTCGCTGCGGCGAAGTGCTGGGGAGTGGTCCACATGATCGCCGAGGTATCGGGTGACGCCAAAAGAAGGACGCTCGGGGCGGCGCGGCCACGTACCCTTTTCTGTTGTGCCGAACGCCAACAATGACATCCCGATCCCACAGCCCTCGCAGGCTCCCCAGTCGACCAACGCGCTCAACCAGGTGCAACGCCGCGCCGTGAGTGAGCTGCTACGGGTGTCCCCCGTCGCTGACGACCTCGCTCGCCGATTCCAGGAGGCCGGTTTCACGCTCGCCCTGGTCGGCGGATCGGTCCGCGACGCCCTGCTCGGCCGACTCGGTAACGATCTGGACTTCACTACGGAGGCCAGGCCGGAAGACGTTCTCAAGATCGTCAAACCGTGGGCGGACTCGGTGTGGGAGGTCGGAATCGCCTTCGGGACGGTCGGCTGCCGCAAGCTCGATTTCCTGATCGAGGTGACCACCTACCGCTCGGAGTCCTACGACCGGACCTCGCGGAAGCCCGAGGTCTCCTACGGCGAGTCGATCGAGGAAGACCTCGTGCGCCGCGACTTCACCGTGAACGCGATGGCCGTCGCGCTCCCCGAGAAGGAGTTCATCGATCCGCACGGCGGCCTGGAGGACCTCGCGGCACGTGTGCTGCGCACTCCGGGCACCCCGGAGGACTCGTTCTCCGACGACCCGCTGCGGATGATGCGGGCCGCGCGCTTCGCGGCGCAGCTGGACTTCGAGGTCGCGCCGGACGTCGTAGCCGCGATGGAGGCGATGGCGGACCGCATCGACATCGTCTCGGCGGAGCGGGTCCGGGAGGAGTTCAACAAGCTCCTGCTGTCCGGGGACCCGCGCAAGGGACTGAAGCTGCTCGTCGACACCGGGCTGGCCGACCGGGTACTCCCGGAGCTGCCGGCGCTGCGGCTGGAGAGCGATGAGCATCACCGGCACAAGGACGTCTACGAGCACTCGCTGACGGTGCTGGAACAGGCCATCGACCTGGAGCAGGACGGGCCTGACCTGGTGCTGCGGCTCGCCGCGCTGCTGCACGACGTCGGCAAGCCGAAGACGCGCCGTTTCGAGGACGACGGCCGGGTCTCCTTCCATCACCACGAGGTGGTGGGCGCCAAGATGACCAAGGCGCTGATGACGCGGCTCAAGTACTCGAACGACCTGGTGAAGGAGGTCTCGCGGCTGGTCGAGCTGCATCTGCGCTTCCACGGCTACGGGACGGGCGAGTGGACGGACTCGGCGGTCCGCCGCTATGTGCGGGACGCCGGCCCGCAGCTGGAGCGGCTGCACCAGCTGACCCGCTCGGACTGCACCACCCGCAACAAGCGCAAGGCGAACGCGCTCTCCCGGGCGTACGACGGGCTGGAGGAGCGCATCGCGCAGCTTCAGGAGCAGGAGCAGCTGGACTCGATCCGGCCCGATCTGGACGGCAACGAGATCATGAAGATCCTCGGCGTCGGACCGGGCCCGCAGATCGGCCAGGCGTACAAGCACCTGCTGGAGCTGCGGCTGGAGTGCGGTCCTATGGAGCGGGACGAGGCGATCGAGGCGCTCAAGGAGTGGTGGGCGGCGCAGGGCTGATCCCGCGCGGACCGATCCGGGGCGGTGGTGTGTTTCACGTGAAACACACCACCGCTTCTTCGTGGGCCGTCCATGGGAGGCGAGGCAGCCTTGCGAGGTGCGTACGCGATGAGGGGCGTTGTTTCACGTGAAACAACGCGCCATGACGTACGCACCGCATGACGTACGCACCTCATGACGAACGCCGACGCCTATCGCCGCTTGAACCCGTACGTGGCGGCGGCGACGGTCGTGTAGATGAGGGCGACGAGGACGACCAGTACGGCCGAGCGCCCGTCGGGCGGCAGCATCAGGGCGGAGACCCCGGCGGCGGCCACGAAGGCGACATTGAAGAGAACGTCGTAGAGGGAGAAGATCCGGCCGCGGAAGGCGTCGTCGATCGATGACTGCACAACGGTGTCGGTGGCGATCTTCGCCCCCTGGGTGACGAGTCCCAGGACGAGCGCGGCGGCCAGGACGGGCGCGGGTGCGAAGGACAGGCCGAGTGCCGGCTCCAGGACCGTCGCCGCGGCCGCGCAGGCGGCGATCCAGCCGAAGGGGCCGAGCCGGCCGACCCCCCATGGAGTGAGCACCGCCGCCGCGAAGAATCCCGCGCCCGAGAGGCCGACCGCGAGGCCCAGCAGCGCCAGGCCGTCGGAGCCGCTCCCGCCCGCGTCGCCGGGAGCGCTGTCCGTCCAGGCGTACCGGCACAGCATCAGGACCATGACCGTCAGTGCGCCGTAGCAGAAGCGCATGAGGGTCATCGCGAGCAGTGCGCGGGCGGCGGCGGGCCGTTCGGCCAAGTGGCGCAGTCCGGCGCCCAGGCCACTCGCCGTGCCGGCCAGGGCGGCACGGAAGCTCGGTTGGAGCCGGAGTGGGGCGGGGCCGAGCAAGGTCGCGGTCATGAGCAGGGCGGAGAGCCCCGCGCAGAGGTAGATCGCCGCGCCGACGAGCACCACCACCGCGTCGGCGTCCGCGCCGGCGGGGGCCGCGAAGCGGACCGCGAAGGCCAGGCCGCCGCCCGCGGTCGCCGCCAGCGTCCCCGCCGTCGGGGACAGGGAGTTGGCCGTGACGAGACGCTCCTGGTCACCCACTACATGCGGGAGGGCTGCCGAGAGGCCGGACAGCACAAAGCGGTTGACGGCCGTCACGGAGAGCGCGGAGACGTAGAAGAGCCAGTCAGCGGCCCCGGCAAGGACCAGGGCGGCGGTGCAGGCGGCCAGCAGAGCGCGCAGGAGGTTCCCGTACAGCAGGACCTGGCGGCGTCGCCAGCGGTCCAGCAGGACGCCCGCGAAGGGGCCGAGGAGCGAGTAGGGGAGCAGCAGCACGGCCATCGCCGAGGCGATGGCAGCCGGGGACGTCACCTTCTCCGGTGAGAAGACGACATAGGTGGCGAGCGCGACCTGATAGACGCCGTCGGCCGACTGGGAGAGCAGGCGGACGATCAGCAGCCGCCGGAAATCGGGCAGCCGCAGCAGCGTACGAAGATCGCGGACCACGGGCATGGCGCCAAGCTTCACATGACAGCGGGCCCCCGGACGTGTTGTCCGTGGGGCCCACTGTCATGCGTTCGCCGAGCGGCGGGTTCGATCGGGGATCAGGAGCTGTTCGGTGTCCGGCCCGTCGGCCGGTCCAGCGCCTGGTCCCTGGCCCGCCCCAGGGGTCGGCTCAGCGCTCGATCTCGCCGCTGATGAACTTCTCGACGTTCTCACGAGCCTCGTCGTCGAAGAACTGCACCGGCGGGGACTTCATGAAGTACGAGGACGCGGAGAGAATCGGGCCGCCGATGCCCCGGTCCTTGGCGATCTTCGCGGCGCGCACGGCGTCGATGATGATGCCGGCCGAGTTCGGGGAGTCCCAGACCTCGAGCTTGTACTCCAGGTTCAGCGGGACCTCGCCGAAGGCGCGGCCCTCCAGGCGGACGTACGCCCACTTGCGGTCGTCCAGCCAGGCCACGTAGTCCGACGGGCCGATGTGGACGTTGTCGGCGCCCATGTCGCGGTCGCGGATCTGCGAGGTGACGGCCTGCGTCTTCGAGATCTTCTTGGACTCGAGGCGGTCACGCTCGAGCATGTTCTTGAAGTCCATGTTGCCGCCGACGTTCAGCTGCATCGTGCGGTCCAGGATGACGCCCCGGTCCTCGAAGAGCTTCGCCATCACGCGGTGCGTGATGGTGGCGCCGACCTGCGACTTGATGTCGTCACCGACGATCGGCACGCCCGCCTCGGTGAACTTGTCCGCCCACTCCTTGGTACCGGCGATGAAGACCGGCAGAGCGTTGACGAAGGCGACCTTGGCGTCGATGGCGCACTGCGCGTAGAACTTCGCAGCGTCCTCGGAGCCGACCGGGAGGTAACAGACCAGGACGTCGGCCTTGGTGTCCTTGAGCGCCTTGACGATGTCCACCGGCTCCTCGGCGGACTGCTCGATGGTCTCGAGGTAGTACTTGCCGAGACCGTCGAGGGTGTGACCTCGCTGCACCGTGAGGCCGGTGGACGGCACGTCACAGATCTTGATGGTGTTGTTCTCGCTGGCGCCGATGGCGTCCGCGAGGTCGAGGCCGACCTTCTTCGCGTCGACGTCGAAGGCGGCCACGAATTCGATGTCACTCACGTGGTACTCGCCGAAGCGCACGTGCATGAGCCCGGGCACACGACTGTCCGGGTCGGCGTCCTTGTAGAACTCGACGCCCTGTACCAGCGAGGCGGCGCAGTTGCCTACGCCGACGATGGCTACGCGAACCGAACCCATTCCGGATGCTCCCTGTGTGTGAAAATGACGCTCTGCGGTGTGCAGGGCATCACTTGGCGGTGTCGTCGGACGGGTCCGGCCGGGAACTCCCCCGATGCCGGGGCAGGCCGCCCGTTTCTTCTGACTGGTCCTGCGGTTGGTTCTGTGACCGGTCCTGGGACTGGTCCGGGGACCGGTTCTGCTCTGCGGGCCCGCCGCGCTGCTCGCGCCCGGCCCGCTCGCTTTCGATCAGCTCGTTCAGCCAGCGGACTTCCCGCTCGACCGACTCCATGCCGTGCCGCTGCAGCTCGAGGGTGTAGTCGTCCAGCCGTTCGCGGGTACGGGCCAGGGAGGCGCGCATCTTGTCGAGGCGCTCCTCCAGCCGGCTGCGGCGGCCTTCCAGCACCCGCATCCGTACGTCGCGCGAGGTCTGCCCGAAGAAGGCGAAGCGGACACCGAAGTGCTCGTCCTCCCACGCTTCCGGGCCGGTGTGGGCGAGCAATTCCTCGAAGTGCTCCTTGCCCTCCGCCGTCAACCGGTAGACGATTTTCGCCCGGCGTCCGGCGAGGGAAGCCGCGAGGGCCTCCGCCGGGGCGCTGCCGGGCTCCTCGATCAACCATCCCTGGCCGACCAGCGTCTTGAGGCAGGGATACAGGCTGCCGTAGCTGAACGCCCGGAACACCCCGAGTGAGGTGTTGAGGCGTTTGCGCAGCTCATAGCCGTGCATGGGGGACTCACGCAGCAGGCCGAGGACGGCGAACTCAAGGATGCCGGATCGTCGGCTCATCCTCCGCCTTCCTGTTCGATGTGCCTGTCGTGCGTCCCTTATGCCGAGCCGATGTATCGACTCGATACATCCAGACGATAGAACGGCCGTCCGGCTTGTACAAGAGGGGGCAGGGTGAACGGCGTCACATCACTGATTCGTGGGACGTACACCTGCCTGGTTTCGCCTGAACATCCGCAGCGGGCAGGTTTTGGCCGTGCGTAAGGTGTGCGGAATGCAGAGCACCGGGAACCATGTGACGCTCTTGAGCGTCGTCGTCCCGGGTGACGTGCGGCCTGTCGCTTCTGGACGGGCCGCGCATCGGGGGGACCTGAAGTCAACTGCCGCCTTCAGGCGATAGATAGCGCCTGCCCGAGGAGTAGTCGTTCCATGAGCGAGCACCGTCGCAAACCGCCGCAGCCGGAAGGCGGCGGAGGACGCGCCGCGGCCCGGCGCGCGGCCCAGCAACAGCCATCCGGCCGCCGCGCCACGCCGTCACGCAGTGACACAACCGGCGGTGGCGCCAGTGGCGGCCGCCGCCGGTCCGCCGAACCTGCCGCCCCGGCGAGCGGCGGTGGCCGAGGTGGACACGGCGGCGGCCGTCGCGCCGGCGGCGGAGCGGGCGGCCACGAGAGCACCGGCCGCGGGCGCGGCCGGGGTGGCTCCGACCGCCCGAAGAAGCGCTTCATCGATTACCCGCGCTCGGACCGGGACGGGGCGCGACGCTTTGTACCGTCCTGGAAGCAGGTCCTCGGGTCGTGCCTCACGTTCTTCGCGTTGATCCTGGGAGGTGCGGGCATCGCACTGGCGATGGTCGACGTTCCCGACGTGGACGCCACGGCCAAGGCCGAGAACAACGTCTACTACTGGTCCGACGGCACACAGATGGCCGCGACGGGTGGTGAGACCAACCGGCAGATCCTGCCGTACGACAAGATCCCCAAGTCCATGCGGGACGCGGTGATCGCGGCGGAGAACGCGACCTTCGAGGACGACGCGGGCGTCGACCCCAAGGGCATCGCGCGAGCGGTCTTCAATATGGCGAAGGGCGGCGACACCCAGAGTGGTTCGACCATCACCCAGCAGTATGTGAAGAACGCCATGCTCTCCCAGGAGCAGACGCTCAACCGTAAGGTCAAAGAGCTGTTCATCTCGATAAGGGTCGGGGCGACCGTAAAGAAGCCCGAGATCATCGCGGGATATCTCAACACCGCCTATTACGGGCGCGGCGCCTACGGGATCCAGGCCGCGGCTCAGGCGTATTTCGCCGTCGACGCCGAGAAATTGACGCGGGACCAGACCGCCTTCCTCTCGGCCACGCTCAACGGGCCGAACCTCTACGACCCTTCCGGTGGTATCGGCGACAACGCCACCCCGGAGCTGAACTCCAAGCGGGCGTACAACCGCTGGAAGTGGACCTTGGACCGCGAGGCCACGATCGGGCGGATCGATCAGGCGGAGCGCGCCAAGTACAAGAAGTTCCCCAAGGTCGAGGACTCCAAGGCGAACTCCGGCCTGTCCGGTCAGACCGGATACCTGGTGGAGACGGCGCAGAAGTACGTCACCAAGCAGGCCGACATCTCACCGGACAAATTGGCCCAGGGCGGCTACCAGATCCATACGACCTTCGATGAAAAGAAGACCAGGGCTCTGGGAAAGGCCGCCAAGCAGGCGCACAAGCAGTACATCGACGCGAAGAAGCGTGACAAGGACCAACACGTCCAGTTCGGCGGGGCGTCGGTCGTACCGGACACCGGGAAGATCGTCGCCATTTACGGTGGCGAGGGCTACGACCAGAAACACTTCAACAACAACGCCGACACCTCGGGTATCCCCGTCGGCTCCACCTGGAAGCCGTACGTCCTGGCGGCGGCCATGGAATACGGGACGCGCAAGAGCGGGCGCGAGCCCATCTCGCCGCAGAGCCGGTACAACGGCAATGACTTGATCAAGATCAAGGACGACAACGGCGCGGACATCCGGGACGCGGACGGCAATCCGTTCCGGCAGAAGAACGAGAGCACCAAGGCCAACGGCTTCATCACGCTGCAGAAGGCGATGCAGGACTCGGTCAACTCGCCGTTCGTCCAGCTCGGCATCGACGTGGGCCTGCGGAACGTGCGGGACGTCGCCAAGCGGACCGGCATCCTGCAGGAGAGCATGGACACTCTCAACGCGTCCTACTCCCTCGGAACGTCGACCCCGAGCGCGATCCGGATGGCCGACTCCTACGGGACCTTCGCCAACTCCGGTACCCACCTGGAGCCGTACTCGGTCGAGTCGGTGAAGCGCAGGGGCGTGGAGGTGGAGGGCTTCTCGCATCCCAAGCCGCAGTCGGCGATGGACGCGAACATCGCGGACAATGTGACCAAGGTGCTGGAGAACGTCGTCCAGAACGGCACCGCGCAGGGCGCGAAGAAGCTGGGCCGCCCGGCGGCCGGCAAGACCGGCACCACCGACAAGAACAAGTCGGCGTGGTTCGTCGGCTACACCCCGCAGCTGTCGACCTCGGTCACCATGTTCCGCACGGACCCGGAGAGCCGGAAGCTGCTTTCCATGAACGGTACGGGTGGCTTCGACTCCATCCACGGTGGCGCCATCCCGACCGAGATCTGGACCGACTACATGATGTCGGCGCTGCGCGGGCAGAAGACCGAGCCGTTCCCCGAACCGGGCCCCATCGGCAGCAAGGTCGACCAGGAGGGCGTACCGGTGCCGACACCGACCACGCCTCCCGCGGAGACCCCGTCCGAGACTCCTTCGGAGACGCCTCCGAGCGAGACCCCGTCAGGGACCCCGAGCGAGACTCCCTCGGAGACCCCGAGCGAGTCCTGTGCCCCGGCGGACGTTGAATGCAACCAAGACGGCGGGGCGAGCGGCGACCCGGGCGGCGGCGACGGCGGGAGTTCACCACCTCCGGGCGGCGACGGCGGAGCCGGGAATCCGGACGGCGGCGGAGGCATCTTCGGCGGTCCGGCCGGCTCCCGCAAAGAGAACTGACGCAGGTCGCTGAGCCGACCCCCGAACCGGGGGCTCCGCAGGCCCGGCGAAGGCCGTCGCACTCCGGTGCGGCGGCCTTCGCCGTTGTCCCCGGCCCGTACGGCAGGATGTGACCCATGACGAGCGTGCGTGCCCCCCACACCAGCGCCTCCGCCTCTGCCTCCGCCTCGGGACGGCCGGTGCGGCCCACCGTCGAGGACGAGGTGGCCGCGGCCGGCAGCGAACTGATCGGCGGTCCGGTCGGCCGGCGGGCGCTGTTCGGGCGCAGTTGGTGGACACCGGTGCGGATCATCGCCTTGCTGGCCATCGGCATGTTCGCGCTCGGGATGCTGCAGAAGCTGCCGTGTTACAACGGCGGCTGGTTCTTCGGCGCCAGCAGCCAGTACACCCACGCCTGCTACTCCGACATCCCGCACCTCTTCTCCGGGCGCGGCTTCTCCGACGGGCGCATCCCGTACTTCGACAAGCTCCCCGGTGATATGAAGTACCTCGAATACCCGGTGCTCACCGGGCTGTTCATGGAGGTCGCGGCCTGGCGCACGCCGGACGGCGGCAGCATCCAGCACCGCGAGCAGATCTACTGGCTGATCAACGCCGGGCTGTTGATGGTCTGCACGGCCGTCATCGCGGTCTGCGTGGCCCGTACGCACCGCCGCCGCCCGTGGGACGCGCTGCTGATCGCGCTGGCCCCCGCTCTCGCGCTGACCGCCACCATCAACTGGGATCTGCTCGCGGTAGCGCTCACCGCCGCCTCGATGCTCATGTGGTCACGGAGCCGGCCGCTCGCGACGGGCGTGCTGATCGGACTGGCGACCGCGGCCAAGCTCTATCCGGTGCTGCTGCTCGGCCCGCTGTTCGTGCTGTGCCTGCGCGCGGGACGCCTGCGGGCCTTCGGGATGGCGCTGGGCGGGGCGGTGGGGGCCTGGCTGGTGGTGAACGTGCCGGTGATGCTGGGCGCCTGGGACGGCTGGTCGAAGTTCTACACCTTCAGCCAGGAGCGGCCGGTCGACTTCGGATCGTTCTGGCTGATCATCTCCCAGCGCACCGGGAACCCCCTCGACAACGCCAACACGTACGCCACCGGGCTGACGCTGCTGGGCTGCCTGGCGATCGGCGCGCTCACGCTGTACGCGCCCCGGCGTCCGCGCTTCGCCCAGCTGGCGTTCCTGGTCGTCGCGGCCTTCATCCTGATGAACAAGGTCTATTCGCCGCAGTACGTACTGTGGTTGATTCCGCTGGCGGCGCTGGCCCGGCCGCGCTGGCGGGACTTCCTGATCTGGCAGACGTGCGAGGTCCTGTACTTCCTGGGCATCTGGGCGCACCTCGCGTACACGTCCAGCGGCGACAAGCACCAGGGCCTGCCGATGGAGGGCTACCAACTGGCCATCCTGGTGCATCTGCTGGGGACGCTGTACCTGTGCGCGGTGGTGGTGCGGGACGCACTGCTGCCCGAGCGGGACGTGGTGCGCCGGGACGGTTCCGACGATCCCTCGGGGGGAGTGCTGGACCAGGCCGCCGACGCGTTCGTGCTGGGAGAGACGTCGCGGGCCCGGCACGCGGCCCATTTCGAGGGGCAGTCGGTCCGGTGGGGCACTTCTCGCAGGGGTGCTTCGCAGAGCGGGTTGGGGCAGTCCGCTCGTAGCGAGTGAGGCTGCCGGTTCGCTGATCACTTCGCGTTCAGCGCGAACGGCTCAGCGCGAACCGCTCAGCGCGAACCGCTCAGCCTGGACAGCGCGACGGCCGTACGAGGCTTTGCTGCCTCGTACGGCCGTCGCGCTGTTCGTACGGTCCTGGGTGCCTGGGCCGGTCAGCGATCCATCACACGGTCGAACTGCGTCGTCGTGTGCCGCAGGTGGGCCACCAGCTCCTCGCCCACGGTCGGCTCCGGCGCGTCGGCCGGCACGAAGAGGATGGAGACCTGCATGTGCGGGGGCTCGGCGAACCAGCGCTGCTTGCCCGCCCAGACGAAGGGCGACAGGTTGCGGTTGACCGTCGCGAGACCCGCCCTCGCCACGCCCTTGGCGCGCGGCATCATGCCGTGCAGCGCTTTGGGGGCTTCGAGGCCGACGCCGTGGGAGGTGCCGCCGGCCACCACGACCAGATAGCCGTCCGAGGCCACCTTCTGCTGGCGGTAGCCGAAGCGGTCGCCCTTGGAGACCTGGGTGACGTCGAGGACCGCGCCGCGGTACTCGGTCGCCTCGTGGTCCCCGAGCCACAGCCGGGTGCCGATCCGGGCCCGGAAGCGGGTCTGCGGGAACTGCTGCGCGAGGCGGGCCAGTTCGTTGGACTTGAGGTGGCTGACGAACATGGTGTGGAGCGGCAGCCGGGCGTTGCGCAGCCGGTCCATCCAGCCGATGACCTCCTCCACCGCGTCGGACCCGTCCATCCGGTCCAGGGGCAGGTGTATGGCGAAGCCTTCGAGCCGTACGTCCTCGATCGCGGCGTGCAGCTTGGGCAGGTCCCCGGCGCTGACGCCGTGCCGCTTCATGCTGCTCATGACCTCGATGACGACGCGAGCGCCGACGAGGCCGCGTACGCCTTCCACCGAGGAGACCGAACGGATCGCGCGGTCCGGCAGCGGTACGGGCTCCTCGCCCAGCCGGAAAGGGGTGAGGACGAGCAGGTCGCCGCTGAAGAAGTCCTTCATCCGGGCTGCTTCGTAGGTGGTGCCGACGGCGAGGATGTCGGAGCCGAAGCGGGCGGTCTCTTCGGCCAGCCGTTCGTGCCCGAAGCCGTATCCGTTGCCCTTGCAGACCGGGACTATGCCAGGGAACTGCTGGATCACGGTCTGCTGGTGCGCTCGCCAGCGCGCGGTGTCGACGTACAGGGTGAGCGCCATGGCCGGTCCCGGGACCTTTCTCGTGGCTGCGGTGTATCAGAGGTATGTGGGAGACGAGCAGTCGGTCGGGAAGTCGGTCGGGCGGGGCGTCAGCGGCGGGACATGTACATGTCGAGCGCCTTGTGGAGCAGCTTGTTGAGTGGGAAGTCCCACTCTCCGAGATACTCCGCCGCCTGCCCACCGGTGCCGACCTTGAACTGGATGAGGCCGAAGAGATGGTCGGTCTCGTCCAGCGAGTCGCTGATGCCGCGCAGGTCGTACACGCTCGCGCCGAGTGCGAAGGCGTCGCGCATCATCCGCCACTGCATGGCGTTGGACGGCCGGACCTCACGCTTGTGGTTGGCCGAGGCGCCGTAGGAATACCAGACGTGGCCGCCCACGATCAGCATGGTGGCGGCAGCGACCGCCTCCCCTTCGTGCACGGCGAAGTACAGCCGCATCCGGTTGGGGTCCTCGGAGTTGAGCGCTGTCCACATGCGCTGGAAGTAGCTCAGCGGGCGGGGCCGGAAGTGGTCGCGCTCGGCGGTCACCTCGTAGAGCTGCTGCCAGGTCGCCAGGTCCTCGTAGCTGCCCTGGACGACCTCGACACCGGCCTTCTCGGCCTTCTTGATGTTGCGGCGCCACAGCTGGTTGAAGCCCTTCTGGACATCCTCCAGCGAGCGGTTCTCCAGCGGGACCTGGAAGACATAGCGCGGCTGGACGTCGCCGAAACCGGCGCCGCCGTCCTCGCTCTGCTGCCAGCCCATCCGGCGCAGCCGGTCGGCCACCTCGAAGGCGCGCGGCTCGATGTGGGTGGCCTCGACGTCGCGCAGCCGCTTGACCTCGGGGTTCTGGATGCCGGCCTTGATAGCGACGGCGTCCCAGCGCCGGATGATCACTGGCGGGCCCATCTTCACGGAGAAGGCGCCCTGCTGCTTGAGATGCGCGAGCATCGGCTGCAGCCAGTCATCCAGGTTCGGCGCGTGCCAGTTGATCACTGGTCCTTCGGGCAGATAGGCCAGGTAGCGCTTGATCTTGGGCAATTGGCGGTAAAGGACGAGGCCGGCGCCGACGAGCTCACCGGCGGCGTCGAACCAGCCCAGGCTCTCCGAGCGCCACTCCGCCTTGACATCGGCCCAGGCCGGGACCTGCATGTGGCTCGCCGCGGGCAGACTCTGGATGTACGCCAGATGCTGCTCTCGGCTGATGGTCCTCAGGGTCAGGCTCATGCGGGGCGCTCCTCGGCAGGCGTGTCCCCAGGGGCGGGGCTCCGGCTCTCGCCGCGAAGCCTACTGTGACCGAGGAACGCCCCGTTTGGTCCCGGGGCTAACCCAGCACACCGCCGAAGAGCCCGCCGTGTGCCATGCCGAGGAAGAAGCCGACCGCGGCTGCCCCGAGGCCGACGATCAGCAGGAAGCGTTCAGGGGTCGTCGCGGAGATCATCTGACCCCAGGCGCCAGTGAGAATGCCCACCAGTCCGGCCCATGAGCTGACCAGGTGCAGGCCGGGGGAGAGCGAGCTGATGATCGCCACCAGGCCGAGCAGCAGCGTCGCCGCGGCGAAGCTGTTCTCGACCGGATGGGCCTTGCCGTCGGTGTTGAGGAAGGAGAGAGGGCTGCGGTGTTGCCGTACTGCCTGTGCCATGGGGCACCTCCTGGCGGAAGGCGGCGCACCCTAGCGCCGCACATACCCGATGTGTACAGATTGCGGCGATAGGCAGCCGGATTTCAACCGGAAGCCTCGGTGCAGGTACTCTGTACGGTCTGCACCGGTGTCTGCCCCCGTGCTCTCGATCCCCCGGGATTGTCAGTGCCGGCCGATACCGTTGCTAACGCATAACGACCCTCCTGCCACGGAACGACCGTGGCCGCTGAGTCCAAAGGAGGTGGGTTTTACATGCGTCACTACGAGGTGATGGTCATCCTCGACCCCGATCTCGAGGAGCGAGCAGTCTCTCCCCTGATCGAGAACTTCCTTGCTGTCGTCCGTGAGGGCAACGGCAAGGTCGAGAAGGTCGACACCTGGGGCCGTCGTCGGCTCTCGTACGAGATCAACAAGAAGCCCGAGGGCATCTACTCGGTCATCGACCTGCAGGCCGAGCCTGCGGTCGTCAAGGAGCTCGACCGTCAGATGAACCTGAGCGAGTCGGTCCTCCGGACCAAGGTCCTCCGTCCCGAGATCCACTGACCCTCAGTCTTCCGGGACTGAAGGATCGGTTCAGGTCGCAGGGATCTGAGTAGCCAAGCAACGCCAAGCAACGCCAAGCAATCCGCAGCCAGCACAGCGTATTCCCGGGGTCTCCCCGGACCCCGCGCCGAGAGGTTCCCACCATGGCAGGCGAGACCGTCATCACGGTCGTCGGCAATCTCGTCGACGACCCCGAGCTGCGCTTCACCCCGTCGGGTGCGGCGGTCGCGAAGTTCCGTGTCGCGTCCACACCCCGCATCTTCGACAAGCAGACCAACGAGTGGAAGGACGGCGATGGCCTCTTCCTCACGTGCTCGGTCTGGCGTCAGGCGGCGGAGAACGTCGCTGAGTCGCTCACACGCGGCATGCGTGTCGTCGTGCAGGGCCGACTCAAGCAGCGGTCCTACGAGGACCGCGAAGGCGTGAAGCGCACGGTCTACGAGCTGGACGTCGAGGAAGTGGGCGCCAGCTTGAAGAACGCCACCGCCAAGGTCACCAAGACCACCGGTCGTGGTGGTCAGGGCGGCTACGGCGGCGGGCAGCAGGGTGGCGGCAGCGGCGGCCAGGGCGGCGGCGGCTGGGGCGGCGGCTCCGGCGGCAATGCCGGTGGTGGCGCCAGTGGCCCGCAGGGCGGTGGCGGGGCTCCCGCCGACGACCCGTGGGCGACCAGCGCGCCGGCCGGCGGCGGCCAGCAGGGCGGCGGCGGTGGCGGCGGCTGGGGCGGCGGCTCCGGCGGTGGCAACACCGGCGGCAATTCCGGCGGTAACTCCGGCGGCGGCTACTCGGACGAGCCGCCCTTCTAGGTCCGTGCGAACGGGCCGAAGGGCGACAGCACACACTTCTTGATGACACAGGAGAGAGACAATGGCGAAGCCGCCTCCCCGCAAGCCTAAGAAGAAGGTTTGCGCGTTCTGCAAGGACAAGACGGTCTACGTGGACTACAAGGACACGAACATGCTGCGGAAGTTCATTTCCGACCGCGGCAAGATCCGTGCCCGCCGCGTGACCGGCAACTGCACTCAGCACCAGCGTGACGTCGCAACGGCCGTGAAGAACAGCCGTGAGATGGCGCTGCTGCCCTACACGTCGACCGCGCGATAAGGAGAGGGTGACCGAATCATGAAGATCATCCTCACCCACGAGGTCTCCGGCCTCGGTACGGCCGGCGAGGTCGTAGACGTCAAGGACGGCTACGCTCGCAACTACCTGGTCCCGCGTGGTTTCGCGATCCGCTGGACCAAGGGCGGCGAGAAGGACGTAGAGCAGATCCGTCGGGGTCGCAAGATCCGCGAGATCGCCACGATCGAGCAGGCCAACGAGATCAAGGGCCGGCTCGAGAGCGTCAAGGTGCTCCTGAGCACCCGCGCCGGCGATGCCGGCCGCCTGTTCGGCTCCGTCACCCCGGCTGACATCGCTACGGCGATCAAGGCTTCGGGTGGTCCGGACGTCGACAAGCGTCGGATCGAGCTCGGTTCGCCGATCAAGACCCTGGGCGCGCACCAGGTGTCCGTGCGTCTGCACGCCGAGGTCGCCGCCAAGGTTGGCGTCGAGGTCGTCGCAGCCTGACGTACCGCCTGACGCTTCGCGTACGGCACAGCATGACGAAAGGGCCGCAACCCCACTGGGGTGGCGGCCCTTTCGCCGTCCGGCTCGCCCGGTACGGCGGGCTCCCGGCGCGTTCAGGCGCGGACGGCTCCGGTCACGATCCAGCGGCCGGAGCGGGCACGCCCCCACAGGGTGATCATCCGGACCGCCATCATCAGGCCCATCACCCACCACAGCGCGGTCAGGCCGCCGCCCATCGCGGGAACGGCGAGTGCGACCGGGGCGAAGACGGCGAGCGTCGCCAGCATGGCCCAGGCCAGGTAGGGGCCGTCGCCCGCGCCCATCAGCACCCCGTCCAGCACGTAGACCAGGCCGGAAACGGGCTGCACGACGGCGACCACCAGGAGTGCGGGCAGCAGAGCGTCCCGTACCGACGGGTCCGTGGTGAACAGCGGGATGAACAGCGGCCGGGAGAGCGCGACCAGCAGACCCAGCAGCACGCCCGCGGCGATGCCCCACTGGACCATGCGGCGGCAGGCGGCCTTCGCGCCCTGGGTGTCGCTCGCCCCGAGGTAGCGGCCGATGATCGCCTGGCCCGCGATGGCGATCGCGTCCAGCGCGAAGGCGAGCAGGCTCCACAGGGTCAGTACGATCTGGTGCGCGGCGACGTCGACGTCCCCGAGCCGGGCGGCCACCGCGGTGGCGATCATCAGGATCGCGCGCAGCGAGAGCGTGCGGACCAGCAGCGGTACTCCGGCCTGGGCGCAGGCCCGGATGCCGGCCAGGTCGGGGCGGAGCGGGGCGTGGTGCTTGCGCGCTCCCCGTACGACCACGACGAGGTAGACGGCGGCCATCGCGCACTGGGCGATCACGGTGCCCCAGGCGGAGCCCGCGATGCCGAGCCCGGCGCCGTAGACGAGCGCGATGTTGAGGGCGGCGTTGGCGGTGAAGCCGCCGATGGCGACGTAGAGCGGGGTGCGGGTGTTCTGCAGACCGCGCAGCACGCCGGTGGCGGCGAGCACGACGAGCATGGCCGGGATGCCGATCGAGCTGATGCGCAGATAGGTGACGGCGTACGGGGCCGCGGTGTCGGAGGCGCCGAAGAGCCCGATGAGCGCGGGGGCGGTGGGCAGCACGACGGCGATGACGACGGCGCCGAGCAGCAGAGCGAGCCAGATGCCGTCCATTCCCTGCCGGATGGCGGCGGGGAGGTCGCCTGCGCCGAGGCGGCGGGCGACAGCGGCGGTGGTGGCGTAGGCGAGGAAGACGAAGACGTTGACGGCGGTGGTGAGGAGGGCGGCGGCGATGCCGAGACCGGCCAGCTGGGGGGTGCCGAGGTGGCCGATGACGGCGCTGTCGACCATCAGGAAGAGGGGCTCTGCGACGAGTGCGCCGAAGGCGGGGAGGGCGAGCGCGACGATTTCGCGGTCGTGTCGGCGGCTGCTGCGCTTCGGTGTCGCGGGGGCCTGGGGCATGGAGTCAATCTAATCTTCCACAGGTAAGTGACACAACTGCCTACTGGTCCTTACTTTTCGAGGGCCGGACCGATCTTCTGTGCGCCGTTTGTCGCGATCTTGGGCTGGTTCTCGAAGTTTTTCTTCTGCACAGCCGGTGCATAGGGAAAGTGCAGGTCAGGGGCGCGCCCGTTGAGTGATTGTGTGTTTGTCCACAGCTCTTTCCCCCGCACTGTGCACAGCTTCGGCGGACTTCTCCACAGGCTGGGCCCCTTCATCCACATGCCCTGTGGATAACCATCTTGGCTGACGGTCCCCGCGGGCCTACCGTGGTCCGGCGCCCGCTGCCTGTTCCGGCTCCGGATCCGAGCGAACTCGACGCGCCGTAAGCGGAGTCGGGCGTCCCATTTGTCAGAGCTGTGCCGTAAGAAAGAAGTGGCACGGCAAGGTCCGCGTTGCGGACGGGAGGAGGTGGCGGGGTGAGTCAACCCGAGCACACGGACGACCCCTGGGACGAAGGCGGTCCCAGCGACCGCCTGCCCGCCGCCCGCTCCGGCCGCCGCGGCGAGGGCAAGGGGCGCGGCCGGGCCGAACAGCACGACCGCGGGGACGACGACGGCGGCTCCTGGTCCGCGACGAACTTCGAGCGCGTACCGCCGCAGGACCTGGACGCCGAGCAGTCGGTGCTCGGCGGCATGCTGCTCTCCAAGGACGCCATCGCCGATGTGATCGAGGTCCTCAAGGGCCCCGACTTCTACCGGCCCGCCCACGAGACCGTCTTCCAGGCGGTCCTCGACCTCTACGCGAAAGGCGAGCCGGCCGACCCGATCACGGTCGGCGCGGAGCTGACCCGGCGCGGTGAGATCACCAAGGTCGGCGGGGCCTCGTACCTGCACACCCTCGTCCAGTCGGTCCCCACCGCGGCCAACGCCGAGTACTACGCCGAGATCGTCCACGAGCGGGCCGTGCTGCGCCGGCTGGTCGAGGCGGGCACCCGTATCACCCAGATGGGTTACGCGGCGGACGGCGACGTCGACGAGATCGTCAACTCCGCCCAGGCGGAGATCTACGCCGTCACCGAGCAGCGGACCTCGGAGGACTACCTCCCGCTCGGCGACATCATGGAGGGCGCGCTCGACGAGATCGAGGCCATCGGCTCGCGCAGCGGCCAGATGTCCGGCGTGCCGACCGGCTTCACGGACCTGGACGCGCTGACCAACGGGCTGCACCCCGGCCAGATGATCGTCATCGCGGCGCGGCCCGCGATGGGTAAGTGCCTGGCGGCCGGCTCCACCCTGGTCGAGGCGAACACCGGCCGGCGGATGACCGTCGCGGAGTTCGTCAGCCGGGGACAGGCCGGCGAAGACCTCGCGGTCCAGACGCTGGGCGACGCCTGGAAGCTGAGCCCGGTCCGCCCCTCGGACTTCATCGACAACGGCGTGAAGCCGGTCTTCGCCCTCACCACCGGACTCGGCCGCAGAATCCGCGCCACGGGCAACCACCCCTTCCGCACCCTGCGCGGCTGGGTGCCGCTGGAGGAGCTGCGGCCCGGCGAGCGGGTGGCCGTGCCGCGCGAGGTCCGCGCGGAGGCTTCCGCCGAGCTGCCCCGCGCGCTGGTGGCCCTCACCGGCTACCTGCTCGGCGACGACGCTTCGGGCGGCGACGTCCCGTACTTCACCGCTGCCTGCCCGCTCACCGGCGACGACGCGGCGCACTGGGCGGCGGAGCTGATGCTGCGAGCGGACGGCGGTACGGAGCGGAGCGGCGGGCCCGGGCACGGCTCGCGGATCAGCTTCAGCCCGGTTCTGGACGGCGCGCATGTGCTGGTCGAGCGGTTCCGGGAGTGGGGCCTGGGCGAGGCCCTCAACGAGACCGGCTCCGGCCGGTGCGATCCGCGCGATCGGCGCGAGAAGTTCGTGCCCGAGGTCTTCTTCCGGCTGCCCGAGCAGCAGATCGCGCTGCTTCTGTCGCGCCTGTTCGCGACCGACGGCTGGGCTTCGACCTCTGCCGGAACCGCTGGTCGGCCGCAGATCGGCTACCGCTCCGTGAGTGAGCGGCTGGCGCGGGACGTGGCGCATCTGCTGCTGCGGCTCGGCGTCACGGCTGTGGTGTCGCGGTGTGTCGCCGCCCCGCAGACGCGGCCCGGGGGCCGGCTTGGGCAGCAGGAGCGCGTGGTCCATCAGGTGCTCATCGAGGACCTCGACCAGCTCCGCGTCTTCGCGGCGCGGGTCGGCGTCTTCGGCCAGGAGCAGCGGGTCGCCGAGGTGCTCGAAGCGCTGGGCGAGGCCGAGCGCGCGGACACGGACGAGACTCCGTCCGGTACAGACGTGCTTCCCGCGGAGATCTGGGACCTCATCGAGGCCGAGAAGGGCTCCTCGCTGAGCTGGGCGGAGGTCAGCGAGCGCTGCGGGCGTGCGCGTGATCACGACTGGCGGACGGGCCGGCCGCTCGGCCGCCACCGGCTCCAGGAGATCGCCAAGGCCCTGGACTCACAGCCGCTCGGTGACCTCGCGGACGCCGACGTGCGCTGGGACCGGATCGAGTCGGTCGAACCGGACGGCGAGGACCGGGTCTACGACCTCACCATCGACGGCACGCACAACTTCGTCGCCGACGACATCGTCGTGCACAACTCCACGCTCGCGCTGGACTTCGCGCGGGCCTGCTCGATCCAGAGCAATCTGCCGAGCGTGATCTTCTCGCTCGAGATGGGCCGCAACGAGATCGCGATGCGCCTGCTGTCCGCCGAGGCCCGGGTCGCGCTGCACCACATGCGGTCCGGCAGCATGACGGACGAGGACTGGACCCGGCTGGCCAGGCGGATGCCGGACGTCTCGGCGGCTCCGCTGTTCATCGACGATTCGCCGAACCTGTCGATGATGGAGATCCGCGCCAAGTGCCGCCGCCTCAAGCAGCGGCAGGACCTCAAGCTGGTCGTCATCGACTATCTCCAGCTGATGCAGTCCGGTGGCTCACGCCGTCCCGAGAGCCGCCAGCAGGAAGTCTCGGACATGTCGCGAAACCTCAAGCTGCTCGCGAAGGAGCTGGAGGTGCCGGTCATCGCGCTGTCCCAGCTGAACCGTGGTCCCGAACAGCGGACGGACAAGAAGCCGATGGTCTCCGACCTCCGTGAGTCGGGCTCGATCGAGCAGGACGCGGACATGGTGATCCTGCTGCACCGCGAGGACGCCTACGAGAAGGAGTCGCCGCGCGCGGGCGAGGCCGACTTGATCGTGGCGAAGCACCGTAACGGTCCGACGGCGACGATCACGGTCGCCTTCCAGGGCCACTACTCGCGCTTCGTGGATATGGCTCAGACCTGAGCGGGCTGTTTGTAGGTTCTCGAATTTCGCCCGACCTCGCCCGTGAGAAGGGTCGGTGACGGTCTTCGCCCGCACACGTACAGCATCCCGGCCCCACTCGGGAAGCGCTCAGCCCACAACCTGATGCAACATGATTCAAACCAGTTCGGGTTGCGGTTGCGGTTCCGGTTGCCGCGCTGGTGCGGCCTTCGGTTCCCACAGTTTGGTGGTCCGTACGTAGCTGTGGATCACTGAGGTCATCGCCAGAATGAGAAGTGGTCCAAATACCCACGGATGTTTGGCCATCTCCATCGGCAGATAGCGATATGACACCAGGAGCGCAGTGAAGACCGTTGCGCTGTAAGCGACCAGCTGGATTCCTGACCGATCCCAGCCACGTTCGATCGAGCGCAGAGCTGCCTCGATCGTGAGCGCGAACACCACGCCGGCAATGAGATCCACGCCGTAGTGGTAGCCGAAACCCAGCGTTGCGCCGAGCGTAGCAATCAGCCAGAACGCGCCTGCGAATTGCAGAATCCGTGGGCCCTTGCGGGAATGAATGAAGATCGCGGTGGCCCACGCTGTGTGCAGGCTGGGCATGCAGTTGCGTGGGGTGATCTCGTCGAATGGCATCTGGTGCGGGGTATTGATCGGCGGCAGCGTGTCCGGCCACAGGTTGGCCACCGCGAAGTGCCCGCCGTCGGCGCCGTAAGCGAAGATCGGTCCGACCACCGGGAAGATCATGTAGATGCCCGGCCCGAGGAGGCCGATCACCAGAAAGGTGCGCACCAGATGATGGCCCGGGAAGCGGCGCTCGACCGCCACGTCACGCAGCTGGTACAGCGCGACGATGACCGCGGCCACCGCAAGCTGAATGTAGACGTAGTCGAGAACATGGGCGCCGATCGGGCCGGTGGCCGTGACGATCCGGCCTGCCAGCCACGACGGGTTGCCCAGCGCGTGATCGGCGGTTGCCACGTACTGGTCGAGCACCGCCGGGCGGGTCTTCGACGTGATGAGTAGCCAGATATCGCCAGTTTTGCGGCCGGCCACCAGCAGCAGTCCCAGCCCGACGCCCTTCAGCAGCAGGACACGTTCCCGGCCTGCGCGGCGCGTGACAGCGATGACCGCATAGCCCAAAATCACCCACAACGCGCCGTTGCCGAAGGGGTGCCCGCTGGTCGTCTTGGCGTCGACCGCCCAGCGCACCAGCAAGAAGGCGACGTCGATGCCGATCGCGGCACCAGCCGCGATGAACCGTTGCCGCCAGGTGAGCACCACCATCATCAACGCCATAGCGGCGTACAACAGGGGGCCCGATTTGGGGGCGAATATCAGCTCTTGCACCTGATTGGTGATTGGCCCCGGTAGGCCGTAGCGACGCGCGGCGATCTCCAGCATGATGAGGAATCCGAGGGCCGCCACACCCGCCGTGGCCCACAATATCGCCCGTGGTTGACGCCACGCGGCGAACGTAATTCTGGAGTTTATTCGCGAAAACGCCCGCGATGCTATAGATGTCAATTGTTTAGCCGATTTGCTGGATGTTGGTTAAATTGGTTACTCATCGTGCTGGATAGCATGGTTTTCCGGTGAAGGGCGGGCGATGTGATCGTCGTGAGTTTGAACATGCTATCGGAGCGGTCAGGGTGGGTTTCGCTGGTCACGGGTGGTGCGAAGGTCGGTCGATCCTGCGCTCGATGGTCCAGCGTCTCGGGGATGCCCATGCAACTCTCGACGCCCGGCGGGCATCGAGGGCGTCACGGGTTGCCCAGTGGGCTCTCAAGCGTGTGCACAAGGCCGTGAACTGGCAGCCTGGGCGGGATGTTGACATACCGCCAACACGCCGAATACAGCGTGCGGCCTTCGCGGTCAGCCACCGCGTCCTGCCCCCGCTACCGAAACGCACTGGCCGTCCGTACGCCACAACGCGCAGGTACAGCCCCCGGTGCGGCCCGTACGGGGACGTCGGCCAAGCCCGGTCCGGGCAGACTCGGTTTCACCGCGGCCCGGCCCGGCGCAGCCCAGGTCACACCACCTCGGACAGTTCCTGCAGCAGCCGCCGCTTCGGGCGCGCTCCCACCATCGACTTCACCGGCTCGCCGGCGCGGAAGACCATGAGGGTCGGCATGGAGAGCACGCCGTACGCGGCTGCGATGCCGGGGTCCTTGTCGACGTCCAGCTGCACGATCTTGAGCCGGCCGGCCTCCTCCTCGGCCAGCTCCGCCAGCACCGGCGCGATCATGCGGCACGGCGCGCACCATGAGGCCGTGAAGTCCACCAGGACCGGGATCTCGGACGCCAGTACCTCTTCGCCGAAGGTGTCGTCCGTGACCGAGGCGACCGCTTGTGCGTATGCCATTACCTGCTCCCCTCTCGATGTGTTGCGTGTGCCGCGTGTGCCGCGTGTGCCGCGTGTGCCGCGTGTGCCGCGTGTGCCGCGTGTGTTGCGTGTCCGGTCGGTTCGGCCCGTGGTGTGAGTTCGCAGAGCGGTTCCGGGCCGCCCGGCGTGCTCGCCGCGGATTCGACCTCGGCTCGGGCCAGTTGGCTGCCGATCTGCCGCCGTACCTGCTGCAAGCGGTCGATGCAGTCGTCCAGTTCCGCGAGCTTGCGCCGGTACACCTCCAGCGAGGCCGGGCAGGAGTCGCCCGCCGGGTGGCCCGCCTGGAGGCATTCGATGAAGGGCCGGGTCTCCTCCAGTTCGAAGCCGAAGTCCTGGAGGATGCGGATCTGCCGCACCAGCAGCAGGTCGTCCTCGTCGTACGCCCGGTACCCGTTTACCGTGCGCCGGGCCCTGAGCAGGCCGCGGGACTCGTAATACCGCAGCGCTCGGGTGGTGATGCCCGCCCGTTCCGCCAGCTCGCCGATCCGCATGCCCGCTCCTTCCGGCCGCTCCGCGCCAACGGTCACGACGGTAGACCTTGACGTTGGCGTCAAAGCCAGCCCGGCTCGGTGCGGGGCAGGACGGCGCCAACGGCTATCGCCCGGTCAGCGTGCTCGCCGCTCGGGCCGCTCGGGCTGCTCGGCACCATCGAATGGCACTGGGCCGAACAAGCTCGGTCTTTCCCAACGGAGTCTTTTAGGGTCGAGAAGTCGATGAACGACCCGACAGCCTGACGATCCACCGAGGAGCCCCGTGTCCACACCGTACGAAGAGCTGCTGCCCGGCACCCAGCGGGCGTTGCTGCACCGGATCGCGGTCGGTCAGGCCGGTGGGCGTACGCCGTCCCTGGTCGGCGCCGTGATGCGGGAGGGCCGGATGGTCTGGTCCGGGGGGCGCAGTATGATCGTGAGGCACGGTCCCGACGCCGATACCCAGTACCGCATCGGATCGCTGACCAAGACCTTCGTGGCCGTGCTGGTCATGCGGCTGCGCGACGAGGGGCGGCTCGACCTGGCCGATCCCGTGCGCAAGCACCTCGACTCCGAGGCCGGCGCCGAGGGGATCGGCGACCCGACGATCGCCCAACTGCTCTCGCACACCGCCGGGCTGGCCGCCGAGGCGCGCGGGCCGTGGTGGGAGCGCACGCCCGGTGGCCTGCGTCCTGAGCTCGCCGATGTGCTGGGCGAGCGGCCCGTGCGGCACCCGGCCGGTCGGACGCACCACTACTCCAACCCGGGGTACGCGCTGTTGGGCGCGCTCGTCGAGCGGCTGCGCGGTGAGCCGTGGAGCGAGGTGCTGCGGCGGGAGGTGCTGGAGCCGCTGGGGATGGCGCGTACGACGCTGCTGCCGCAGTCCCCGCACGCCGGGGGCTTCGCCGTGCACCCGTGGGCGGACGTGATGCTGCCCGAGCCGGCCGAGGACACCGGGCGGATGGCGCCGGCCGGACAGCTCTGGTCCACGGCGGCGGACCTGTGCCGCTGGACGGCCTTTCTGGCGGGGGGCGACGAGCGGGTGCTGGCCGCCGGCTCGGTCGCCGAGATGCGCGTTCCGGCGACCGAGCCGCAGGGGCCCGACTGGGACGGCGGGTACGGCCTGGGGATGCAGCTGATGCGGAAGGACGGGCGGCTGTTCGCGGGCCACACCGGCTCGATGCCCGGTTTCCTCGCGGCCCTGTGGGTGAGCGAGGCGGACGCCGTCGGCGGAGTCGTGCTGAGCAACTGCACGTCCGGGCCCGCCGTCGCGACGATCGCGGCGGACCTGGCCGCCATCGTCGCCGACAACGAGCCCCGGATGCCCGAGCCGTGGAAGCCGCTCCCGCAGGCCGATCCGGAACTGCTGGAGCTCACAGGGCCCTGGTACTGGGGGCCGGCCCCCTTCGCGCTCCGGTTGCTGGCCGACCGCGCGCTGCAACTCGCTCCGCTCTCCGGCGCGGGCAGGGGCTCGCGCTTCCGGCCGGAGGAGGACGGGAGCTGGACCGGGCTCGACGGCTACTACGCGGGCGAGACGCTGCGGCTGGGGCGGCGCGCGGCGGACGGCGTGGTCGATCATCTGGACCTGGGGACGTTCGTGTTCACGCGGCAGCCGTACGAGCAGGCCGCTCCGGTGCCGGGTGGGGTCGACCCGGGTGGGTGGCAGGCCGGCTGAGGGGCAGGGGCGGGCTGAGGCCGTGGGGTGGACGACGCGGGCGGGATCGTGTTTCACGTGAAACATCGGTTCGATTTCACTTTGCCTTCGCCTGCTCCTTCCCGGCCCCTGTCCGGAGGCCCGCCCCAGCCTCAGTCCGGTCGCGTCTCAGTCCGGCGGCGGCAGGGCGACCAGCACCCGCCCCGGCCCGGCCGGTCGTTCGACCGCTTGGTGGGCGGCGGCGATGCGCTCCAGCGGGAACACCTCGGCGACCGGGAACCGCAGGTCACCCGCTGCCGCCGCGGCGCTGAGGTCGTCGGCCGCGGCGCGGTTCAGGGACTCGGGGAAATCGTCGCTGCCCAGCAGTCGCACCGTCACGTTCTTGAACAGCAGCTCCCAGAAGGGCAGTCGCGGCTGCGGATCGTCGGTGGCGTAGCTGACGAGCACACCGCCCTGGGCCAACAGGGCCGCGTCCAGAGCGACGTTAGCGCCGAAGGCGATCTCGATCACCCGGTCCACGCCCTCGCCGCCGGTCAGTTCGCACACCTGCTCCGCGAGGCCGCCGCCGGTGAGCAGCGCGTGGTCGGCGCCGTTGTCCTCGGCCTCGGCGAGGTCGGTCTTGTGCCGGACGGTGGCGATGACCCGCGCGCCGTCCCGGCGGGCGAGTGCCACGGCGGCCCGGCCGACCGCTCCGACGCCGCCCGTGACCAGCACCGTCCGCCCCCGGACCGGCCCGTCGGCGAACACCGCGCGGTGCGCGGTCAGCCCCGGGATGCCCAGGCACGCGCCCTGCTCGGTGGTCACTTGGGCCGGCAGCGGCACGGCTCGGGAGGCCGGGACGACCGTGTACTGGGCAGCCGTGCCGAACGGGCGGTAGGACTGCGCCCGGTAGCACCAGACCCGCCGGCCCACCCTGCTGCGGTCGACGCCCGCGCCGACCGCGTCCACCACTCCGGCGCCGTCCGAGTGCGGCACCACACGCGGATACGGCATCTGCGCCGCGCCCAACCACACTTGGCGCTTCTTGACGTCTCCGACGCTGATGCCGGAGAACTCCAGCCGGATGCGCAGTTCGCCCGGCCCCGGCACGGGATCGTCCAGCTCTCCCACCGTCAGGACCTCGGCGGCCGGTCCTTTCCGTTCATACCAGGCGGCCAACATGGTTGGATTTTACGGCGGTTCGCGAGGTATGGCACGGGGTGCGGTGGCACCGGCTGCGCCGTCGTGCCGCTCGGGTTGCTCGCAGGCCATTCCGGAGCCCGTTGCCCGTTCAGAGCTGGAGCTTGAAGCCCAGGTGGGAGGGCTCGAAGCCGAGCCGCTCGTAGAAGCGGTGGGCGTCGACGCGGGTGGCGTCGGAGGTGAGCTGTACCAACTGGCAGCCCTGGCGGCGGGATTCCTCGACGGCCCACTCGATGAGGAGGGTGCCCAGGCCGCTGCCGCGCTCGTCGCCGTGGACCCGTACGCCCTCGATGATCGAGCGGGTGGAGCCGCGCCGCGACAGGCCGGGGACGACGGTGAGCTGGAGGGTGCCGACCGTACGGCCGTCGCGGACCGCGACGACCACGTGCTGGTTCGGGTCCGCGACCAGCCGGTCGAGGGCCGTACGGTACGGAGCCAGGTCCGCCGGGGATTCGCGGCGGGCGCCCAGCGGGTCGTCGGCGAGCATCGCCACGATGGCCGGCAGGTCGGCGGCGGTCGCCGGGCGTATCTCGAAGCCGCTCATGATCGCGACTTCACGCCGGGACGCCTGTCGGGGCGGGGCTGCCGTGGAGCGCCTCCACGGCGCTCACCAGGGGGGCCAACTCCGGCTGCCGCGCGGCCTCGTCGAGAGCCTCGCGCAGGGCGGCGTCATGCGTCGGCCGGGCCTCGGCGAGCAGCGCCCGGCCGGCGTCCGTCACATCGGTGTAGATGCCGCGCCGGTCGGTGAGGCAGAGGTAGCGAGTCAGCAGCCCGCGGTCCTCCAGCCGGTTCACCAGCCGGGTCGTCGCGCTCTGGCTGAGCACGACGGAGTCCGCCAGCTGGTTCATCCGCAGGTGGCCGCCCTCGCCGTCGTGCTGGCCGCTGAGCACATTGAGGACGGAGTACTCGCGGACGCTGAGCTCGTGCTTCGGCTGGAGAGCGCGCTCGATGTGGCTCTCGATCCTGCCGTGCAGCAGGGAGAGCGCGCACCAGCCCTGGGCGAGGCCCTGTCCGGCGCTGTTCGGATTCGACATCCCACGGCCTCCTTCAACTGAGACTTCCGCGGTCCGCGGCTGTGCCGACGATTGTGCTCCAGGATAGGCCACCGGCGAAATAGCCCGCGTTTGCAATGAAGGGTGAATGCCGGCGGGGCGACCCGTTCGTCAGCTTCGGCCGGCTGCCGACCTCACTGAGCCCGCTGAGCCGACCGAGTCCGCTGAGCCGGCGGTCATCCGGGCGGAGACGCGGTCGGTGCGAGCGCGTCGGCCGCGCTTTGTCATGCCCCAGGGCTTGAGCACCGAGATCACGGTCATGAAGAGGTACGCGGACAGCGCGACGCTGGGCGCGGCGACCAGATTCGGGGCGACGGTGATCGCGTGGCCCGTGGCGGCCTCGGCCGAGGCTTCGGCGGCGGCGCTGTTGATGCCGGGCCGCAGCGCGAGCGCGGACGCGACGGCTGTCACCAGGGTCAGCCAGAACTTGGCGTAGATCCAGCGGTGCCGAGCGAGCCCCCAGGGCGTGCCCAGGGACAGCACCAGGCCGCTGACCAGGGTGGCCAGGCTGATCGGGATGATCAGCCAGTCGCCGAACACCTTCATCGAGCGGTAGGCGGCCTCGGCGGCGGCCGGGGATTCGGTCACCGCGGCCGTGATTCCGAGCGCCAGCAGGCCGAGCGTGAGCCCGAACCAGCCGACGGAAGCGGCGACATGGACGACGAGGTTGGCCCGGCGGGCCGGTCGGGAGAACTGCATGTCCTCCACGGTGTCGTGCGGGGCCGCCTGTGGCGTCGCACGGCGGGAGTATCCCTGGAGCCTCCGCAGGGAGCAGGGAGCAGGGAGCAGGGGGCAGGGAGCAGGGGGCAGCGAGCGGAGGCCGGGTGCCGCGGCATGCCGGGGTAGGGCTCCGGGAAGGGCGGCCCCGCCCGGAGCACGGTGGCCCTCCGCCCAGGGGCAGCCCCGCCGGAGCCCGTAGCGGCCCCTGCCCTTAGCGCCCCCGCGTGGGCATACGCTCGCGTCCATGGCGAAGCTGCATCTGTTCGACCTGGACGGGACCCTGCTGTACGGCTCGGCCGCGCCCGTGGAGATCTCCCGGCAGCTCGGGCTGGTCGAGGAGATCGGCGAGTTGGAGCGGGCGTTCGCCGGCCGGCTGCTGCCGCCTCCCGAGTACGCGCGGCTGGTCCGCGAGCTGTGGGCGGATCTCACGGTGGAGCAGGTCGCCGCGGCCTTCGACGGCGCGCCCTGGCTCGCGGGCATCCGCGAGGTGTGGGCGGACATCAGGGCCCGCGGCGAGCGCTGTGCGGTGATCTCGCTGTCGCCGAACTTCTTCGTGGAGCGGCTGTTGGGCTGGGGCGCGGACGCGACGTACGGCTCACGCTTCCCGACGGTGCCGTTCCGCGAACCGGTGGACCTGGCGGGCATCCTGGCCCCGGCCGCGAAGGTGAGGATCGCGGATGAACTCTGTGCGAAGTTCGGCCTGACCCGTGCCGACTGTGTGGCGTACGGGGATTCGATGTCCGACGTGGAGTTGTTCGGGGCGCTGCCGATGTCCGTGGCGATGAATGCGGACCACCATGTCAGCGACCTCGCCTCGCATACCTATACGGGTCGTGATCTGCGCGAAGCCTACGAACTGGTGCGCATTGATGGCTTCGGGCACGGCAATCGGTGACGCGGACATTACCCCAGGTAAGACTGCGTGGATCCGGGCTTGTGCTTTCAAGCGCTGCCGGTATGGTCGACTCCGGTTTCCTGGCGGGGTATTGCCGTGGGGCCGCAGAGGACGCGTCAGCCTAACGGGAACGGTGCCTTCGGCACCCGGACTTCCGGCTATTTGTCCGATGCGGTACCCGGTCGTGGCATGCTCCAGAGACAACAGCTGTACCTCATGTCACACGAAGTCGAACTTCGTCGCATTTGGTGGGATTCGTTGGGATAGTCGAGCGGGTTCATCGGCCCTGAAATGAAACGGAGAGAAGCGGGCACCTTCTGACCCTGAAGGTGCGAAGACCGACCGAAAGAAGTTCGAGGCGAGGCAGAACATGGACGCTCCGACCACCAGTTCAGCCGATAACGGCACCTCTGGCGGTAACAGCGGCGATTGGGGATGGTTCAGTACGGCGAAGAAGCCGACTGAGTCCCAGCCGCAGGGTCAGGACGAACAGGAGCGGATACCGAGCCGACCGGTCAGTTCGATAAGACCGGTTGGGACCGGCGCGACACGCGGTCGTACGGCCCCCGAGCCCGCACCGCCGCCGGCCGCGCCGCAGCAGGAAGCGCCGCAGCAGTCCGTACCGCCGCAGTCCGGTCCAGCGCAGGAAACCGCGCGCCGCGAACCCGCGCCGCCACGACAGCCCGCAGCCGCACAGCGACAACCGCAGGCGGCGCCGCGCGAACAAAATACGCAGCAGGAAGCGCGGTACGAGCCGACAGCGGCGCACGAGTCGGCAGCACCGTACGAGCCCGTGGCAGCGCCCGAGCCGACAGCAGCGCACAAGTCGGCAGCACCGTACGAGCCAGTGGCAGCGCCCGAGCCCGAGCGCACGCCGCCTCCCCAGGCGGTCGCGCCCCCGGCGCAAGCGGCCACCCCGGCTGCTTCGCAGGAGCCCGCGCCCCTGCCGCAAGCCCCCGCGCCCCCGCGCGAGCCGGCCGCGCCCAGGGACGACGCGTCGCCCGACACCATCCTCATCCGCCGGACACTGGCCGAGATCGAGCCCATCGCCGACAAGGTGACCTCGTACTTCTACGCGCTGCTCTTCGTCCAGCACCCCGCGCTGCGGGAGCTGTTCCCCGCCGCGATGGACACTCAGCGGGACCGTCTCTTCCAGGCGCTGCTCACCGCCGCCAAGCACGCGGACAACGCCGAAGTGCTCACCGACTACCTCTCCCACCTGGGCCGCGGCCACCGTAAGTACGGCACCAGGGCTGAGCACTACCCGGCCGTCGGCGAGTGCCTGATCGGCGCGCTCACCCGGTACGCGCCCGAGACCTGGAGCCCGGCGGCGGAGGCCGCCTGGGTGCGCGTCTACACGGCGATCTCGCAGATCATGATCGACTCCGCGGCCGCCAGCGAGCTGACCGCGCCGCCCTGGTGGCAGGCCGAGGTCGTCTCGCACGACCTGCGGACCGCCGACATCGCGGTCGTGACCGTGCGTCCCGACCAGCCGTACCCCTTCCTCGCGGGCCAGTACACGAGCCTGGAGACCCCGTGGTGGCCGCGGGTGTGGCGGCACTACTCGTTCTCGGCCGCGCCCCGTTCGGACGGTCTGCTCTCCTTCCACGTCAAGGCGATCCCGGCCGGCTGGGTGTCCAACGCCCTGGTGCACCGCGCCAGGCCGGGCGACATCGTCCGGCTCGGCGCACCGGCCGGCTCGATGACGGTCGACCACAGCACCGACGACGGGCTGCTCTGCCTGGGCGGCGGCACCGGCATCGCCCCGATCAAGGCGCTCGTCGAGGACGTGGCCGAGTACGGCCGCAAGCGCCCCGTGGAGGTCTTCTACGGCGCTCGCAGCGATCACGACCTGTACGACATCGACACCATGCTGCGGCTCCAGAAGTCGCACTCGTGGCTCTCGGTCCGCCCGGTCGTCTCCGACGGGCCGACGCTCACCAGCCTCACCGGCCGGCTGCCCGACGCGGTCCGCAGATACGGCCCGTGGAACGCGTACGACGCCTATCTGTCCGGCCCGCCCGGCATGATCCGCAGTGGTGTGACCGCCCTGGTGGGGGCCGGGATTCCGTCCCATCGCATCCGGCACGACTCCATCGAAGAGCTGGTCGCGGCCGGAGAGTGAGACTGTGGATCACATCGAGCATGAGCGTGCGCCGGTCCCGGGCGACCTGTTCAACAATCCGCGGGCCCCGGTAGCCGCCCCGCTCCCCGACGGCTCCGAGCCCGCCGACGCTCCCGGCGGCGACGGCCGCGTCGGCCCCGCCAGTGCCGGCCCCGCGCACCGCGCCGGTCATGCCGCCCCTCCCAGTCGCTCCGGGCGGCCAGGCCGCCACTCGGGGCCCTCCGGGGCGTCCACGGGGGCGCGTTCGGCGGGCGGTCCCGGCAGCGACGGCGAGCACGCGCTGCAACGGCGGCTGGGCAGCGCCGAGCGCGCCGACCGGTTTTACGACGAGCAGGTCCTCGACCGCCTCAACCCGCGGATGCGCGAGTTCGTGGGCCGGCAGGAGATGTTCTTCCTGTCGACCGCCGACCGGCACGGCGAGTGCGACAGCACCTTCCGGGCCGGTCCGCCGGGCTTCCTGCGGGTGCTGGACGAGAAGACGCTCATCTACCCGGAGTACCGGGGCAACGGTGTGCTGGCGAGCCTCGGCAACATCGAGGAGAACCCGCACCTCGGCATCCTGATGATCGACTTTCACCGGGACCGGATCGGGCTGCACGTCAACGGACGGGCCCAGGTGCGGCCGGACGCCGAGGTCCGGGCCGACCATCCCGGCCTGCCCGTCGACCCGGTCCCCGGGCGGCGCGCGCAGCTCTGGGTGCACGTGGAGGTCGAGGAGGCGTACATCCACTGCGCCAAACACATCCCGCGGATGCAGCAGACGTCCTCACAGCAGACGCCCCCACAACAGGCGCCCTCTCAGCAGACGCCTTCGCGACAGGCGGGCGACTGGGGGACGGACGACCAGCGGCGCAAGGGCGGCGATTTCTTCGGCGCGGCCGCCGGCGCGCGCGACTACGGCCCGTCGCGGCGCGGCTCGTCCGAGCGGACCGCGCGGAGCCGGCGGCACGACGCGTGGCGCGAGGAGGCGGAGCGGATCGTGGCTGACGCGCGGGAACGGCGGGAGGCGGACGACCGGCAGCCGTTCCGGGGCTGGTTCGGTTAGCTCGCTGTGCGGAAACGTGCCTGCGCCGGCTCGGGGCGGGGGGCGCGCAAGCCGTAAAGCGCGCCCCCGTCAGACGCGGGGCGCGCGGGGGCCGCAGTCCCTCGCCCGGCCCGCTGGCGGCGAAGTCGAACCGTGTCCAGGGTGAACAGGCTGTCGCGCGGGGCGCCGCGCACGACCATCGCCGACCAGCAGCCGCCCCCCAGCAACAGCACCCCTCACCTCACTCCAGATCGTCCGCGAGCAGCGCCCGTACCCCCTCGATGTTGGCGTCCAGATACGCGCGCAGCGACGGCGGCACGACCTCGACCGACGCGACGCCCTCCCGGGTGAACGGGACGCGGACGACGTCGTACTCGCCGCACGGCTCGTCCACCTCGGGGCCGTGCCGGCGGGAGAGGTCCATCGACTCCAGTCGGCAGACGAAGAAGTGCTGCACCTTCACGCCGTGCGCGGCGTGGTGGGTGCTGTGCGAGACGGTGTCGACGAAGGCGGGGACCACGTCGGTGACCTTCGCGCCCAGTTCCTCGTCGACCTCGCGGTGCAGCGCCGCGACGACGGTGGCGTCCTCCGGCTCGACCCCGCCGCCCGGAGTGATCCAGTAGGGTTTCTCGCCGGGTTTGGTCCGCTTGATGAGGATCATCTCCTCGCCGTCGAGGAGGATGGCACGGGCGGTGCGCTTGACCACGAGTCGATCGGTCATGGGAGTGATGTGGCCCGGCGCGGGGCTCTTGAAACTCCTCACCGCGCACGGGTACCAGCAGGCATCAGCCGATGACGTTCGGTATCACCAGTCGACGGCGGCGCGCAGCAGCCACTCGTGGGTGCGCGCGATGTGCGGCAGACCGAGCGTCCCGGTCCGCACCACCAGGAAGTACGTGCGCAGCGGCGGCACCGGCGGGTCGAGCAGGGCGACGATCTCGCCGGTGTCCAGCGCGTCGGCGCACAGATAGCGCGGCAGCACGGCGAGCCCCGCGCCGGCCGTCACGCACGCCAGTACGGCCCGCAGGTCGGCGACGACGACGGTGCCGGTGACGGCGGGCTCGGTGTCGAAGACGGCCGTCCAGTAGCGGGTGACGAGCGGCAGGCTCTCGTGCACCTCGACGACCGGCACGTCGCGCAGCGCGCTGACGCCTCTGGCGTGCAGCACCGCGGGTCCGCCCAGCCGGGCAGCCCAGCGCGGGGAGGCGACCAGCACGTGTTCCTCGTCGCAGAGCGCGGTGGCGCTGAGCAGTCCGCCGCGCGGCCGGGCAGTGGTGATGGCGAGGTCGTGGTGCCCGGCGGCGAGGCCGGCCAGGATCTCCTCGGCGGAGCCGAAGGTGGCGCGCAGGGCGAGGCCGTGCGGGATCAGGGCGGCGAGCGCGGGCAGCGCGCGCAGCGAGGTGAACTCCGGCGGGCCCGCGAGGTGCAGGGTGCGGGGCGCGGACCGGTCGTCGGCGTCGTCGTCCGCCTCGGTGATCGCGGTGAGCGCGTCGAGGTGCGGGGCGATCTTGTGGGCGAGTTCGTCGCCGACGGTGGTAGGGGTGACGCCGCGGGCCTTGCGCAGGAACAGGGGGCGGCCCAACTGCTGTTCCAAATGGCGTATCTGGCTGGTGACGGCGGGCTGGGACAGGCCAAGGAGCGCGGCGGCCCGGGTGAAGGACCCGGCTCGGTGCACCGTGACGAACGTGCGTAAGAGAGCCAGATCCATGCGTTGCTCCTCGGCTCGGCGGTCGGCTGGACGTGCCCGATCCTCGCGCAACTATAAATATGTCGATAGGACTGTGCCGCTAGGGTGATTGGACACTGACGCAGAGTCAACTAGCCTTGCTGATGCGGTTCTTGATGCTCGGAACCGGGGTGGTTCGAGCCACGAGGGGGGAGGCTCGAACCACCCGATTACGTACCGCCCCGACACACCCGCGGTCCTGCCCGCGGCGCGGGCCGCCTCGTCCAGCGCGCGCAGCGCGTCCGTCACCAGGTCGGCAGGGTCCTCGACGCCCACCGAGAAGCGGATGAAGCCTTCCGGAACCGCGTCTCCGCCCCAGCGTCCGCGCCGCTCCGCGGTTGACCGTACGCCGCCAAAGCTGGTTGCCTCGTCCACCAGTCGCAGTGCGCTCAGGAAGCGCTCCGCGTACGCCCGGTCGGGCAGCGTGAAGGAGACCACGCAGCCGAATCGGCCGCCGCGCATCTGGCGTACGGCCAACTGGTGCGCGGGGTCGTCGGGCAGCCCGGGGTGGCGCAGCCCGGTGACGTCGGGGCGCTCGCGGAGCGCCTCGGCGAGCGTCATCGCGCCCGCCGCCTGCTGGTCGACGCGCAGCCGCAGGGTCGCCAGCGAACGGTGCGCCAGCCAGCTCTCCATCGGGCCGGGGACGGCGCCGATCGACTTGCGCCAGAGCCGCAGCGAGGCGGCCAGCTCGGGGTCGCGGCAGGTCGCGTAGCCGAGCAGTACGTCGCCGTGCCCGGTCAGCGCCTTGGTGCCGCTGGCGACGGAGAAGTCCGCGCCCAGTTCCAGCGGGCGCTGGCCGAGCGGGGTGGCGAGGGTGTTGTCGACCGCGACCAGCGCGCCGGCCGCGTGTGCGGCGTCGGCGAGCCGGCGTATGTCGCACACGTCGAGGCCGGGGTTGGACGGCGTCTCCAGCCACAGCAGTTTCGCGCCGTCGATCAGTGCGAGCTGCGCGTCGTCGGCGGTCGGCGCGGTGCGCACCTCGACGCCGTACGAGGTGAGCCGCTCGCGGAGCAGCGGCAGCGCCTGGTAGCCGTCGGACGGCAGGACGACGGCGTCGCCGGACGCGACCCGCGACATCAGCACCGCCGCGGCAGCGGCCATGCCGGACGGGAAGATCACGGTCTCGGCCGGGACGCCGGGCGACTCCAGCTCGCTGATCGCCTGCTCCAGCAGCGTCCAGGTCGGGTTCTCCTCGCGCCCGTAGCGGTACGGTCCGGTAGCTTCGCCCGGAAGGTGGAAGTGGGCGGCGAAGACCGGTCCGGGCAGCGTCGGCTCGTACGCCTGCGGCTCGGGCAGGCCGGCCCGTACGACGCGGGTGCCGTCGCCGTTGTCGCTGCCGTCGCCGGCGCTGGGGTGGTCGGGGGTGGGGTGACCGGAACTCGGCCGGTCGGGACCGGGCCGGTCGGGATCGGGATGGTCGGGATCGGGATGGTCGGGATCGGGATGGTCGGGACCGCCCCGGCCGGGGTCGGGGCGGCTGTCGTCGGGCCTGGGCCCGTCCGCCGTCCGGGGCACGGCGATCAGTCCTCGTCCGGCATGATCATGTTCAGCGCCCAGGAGACGATGCTGATGATCAGGCCGCCCAGCACGGCGGTCCAGAAGCCGTCGACGTGGAAACTCAGTTCCAGCTTGTCGGCCAGCCATGAGGTGAGCAGCAGCATCAGCGCGTTGATGACCAGCGTGATGAGGCCGAGCGTGAGGATGAACAAGGGCAGCGACAGCAGCTTCACGACCGGCTTCACGAGGAAGTTCACCAGGCCGAAGACGAGCGCGACCAGCACCAGGGTCAGTGCCTTGCGCCCGGTACTGTCGCCGCTCAGCGTGATGTCCTGGATCAGCCAGATGGCCACGGCCAGGGCTCCCGCGTTGGCGAGCGTCTTGACTACGAAATTCTTCATGGTGTGATCGTTGCAGAAGAGGCCACGGCGGCAAGGGGTGGGACGGGCATGAAGGCATTCCGGCTGGAAGAGCTGGAGGCGGAGCGCGCCGCGAACGACGGCGCGTACCTCCAGTTCCTGCGCGAGCGGAACATGTCGGTCGGGCTGTACGCGCTCAGCGCGGGCACGGTCGATCCGCAGCAGCCGCACGGCCAGGACGAGGTGTACATGGTCGTGAGCGGCCGGGCGGCGATCACCGTCGGCGCCGAGACGACCGAGGTCGCGCGCGGCAGCGTGGTCTACGTACCGGCGGGCGTGCCGCACAAGTTCCATCACATCAGCGAGGATCTACGGGTCATGGTGGTCTTCTCTCCCCCTGAGAGCTGAGGGCCGGGCTCCGGTTCCCGTAGGGGACCGGTCGGGGGAGGACCGGGGCTGCGGCGTCCCCATCCGCCCCCGGCCCGCCCTAGCATCGAAGGTGCGCAGAGGTAGTCGAGACTCAATGGAGAGCAGGGGAAGACAGTGGCGGCGAAGGAGATATTCGCGGGCTTGCCGTGGTGGGTGAAGTGGGTCGCGGTGCCGGTCATCGCGATCGTCGTCTTCGGCGGCCTGATCATGAGCGTGATCGGATTCGTGATCGGCCTGCTGTTCAAGGTGCTGATCTTCGTGGCGCTCGTCGCCGGGGTGATCTACCTGGCGCGGAAGTTCATGTCGGGTTCGTCTTCTTCGCGCAGCGACTGGTAGGCGGGCGGGCGCGGGCGGCCCTGCGCGGTAGGGCTGCCCGGAGTGGAGACTGCGGCTGACGGCCGGGTCGGGACTGTGTCCCGGGCCGGCCGTTTGGGCGTGCGGGCCCTGTCGCGGGGCCCGTCGCGCGGCTCGTCTTACGGACGCTAGGCCGGGGGAGCTAACTCGCAAGCTAATCGTCTTTGCGTCAGGAGTGGTCACGTTAGAGTGCAAATCACTGTCGTCTTCCTCATGGTGACGCTCCGTTTTGGCCGTTAAAGCTCAGGCCGGTACGGCGTGTCGGCGGTGGAGCCCTGGGGAGGCGTGGCTGACGCGGAGGCGGGCTCCGCGTGCGGGCGCGCGCCCGCGTCGGATCCTGGGGATGGTATTGGCGATGGTGAACGGCGAAGCCGTTGCCCACCCGACCTTGATCGGGTCGGTGCGGCGGGCGCTGCGGCTCCTGGAGGCCGTTGGCTCGCATGCCGGCGGAGCGCCCGCGAAGCAGCTCGCCAGGGAGACCGGCATTCCGCTGCCCACCACCTATCACCTGCTGCGGACGCTGACCCACGAGGGATATCTGCACCGGCGGGGCGGCGTGTTCGTGTTCGGCGAGTCGGCCGAATTCCTCGGCACCGCCGGAGCCCGTCAGCGGCGGCGCGCGCAGCTCGGCGATGTGCTGGCGGAAGCGAGCAAAGCGCTCGGTGCGGCCGTCTACTTCGCCGTCTACCGGGATGGCGAGATCGAGGTGGTGGCCGTCGCGGACACACCCGATCACCCAGCCGTGGCGGAATGGGTGGACTTTCGTGCGACCGGCCACGCTCACGCGATCGGTAAGTGCTTGCTCGGGCAACTGGACGAGCAGGCCCGCAGGGACCACTTCGCGCGCTACCCGGTGCACGCGCTCACGCCCTATTCGGTGGCCGACGAGCGGGAGCTGATGCTGCGTCTGGACGCGGCCCGAGCCGGCCAAGTCGTGTACGAGCGGCAGGAGTACGTGCTCGGGACGGTGTGCGCGGCTGTCCCGATCTCGGTGGGTTCGGCGGTCGCGACCTTGGCGGTTTCGCTGCCCCTGAACCAGGGCGAACGACTACGCCCCGTAGCGGAAGAACTACGTTTAATGGCCGAAAAGGCGCTCACGTCGCTTTCTTTCTCTATCAGTATCTGAAAAATCACTCCTTGTGATCTGCTAGCCGATGACGCACCATGGCGTCAATAGGGCCATGGGGGACTATTCCCGGCCATCTCCTGCACCTTTGGGGAAGTGGAAGATGAGTGACACGGTTCAGGCGCAATTGATGATGAGCTTCCTCGTTTCCGAGGAGCTCTCGTTCCGGATTCCGGTCGACCTCGAGTTCGACAGTCACGATCCATATGCCATCCGACTCACCTTCGACCTCCCCGGCGATGTGCCGGTGACCTGGTCCTTCGGCCGGGAGCTGCTGCTGGACGGGCTCAGCGGCCCGTCCGGCGAGGGCGACGTCCGCATCGAGCCGTCCTCGGACGAGCACCTCGCGGATGTGTTCATCCGGCTCCAGGTGGGCGCGGAGGGCGCGCTGTTCCGCTCCGGCGCCCCGCCGCTGGTCGCCTTCCTCGACCGCACCGACCGGCTGGTCGCGCTGGGTCAGGAAGAGGTCTGCGGCAACCTCGACGCGGAGCTGGACCGCATCCTCGCCGGTTCGCAGAGCGCCGGCTGACGAGGCTGCTGAACGAGGCCGCTGACGCGGTCTCAGCGACCGGGGCTACCGCTTGCGCCGCCGTCCCGACGGGCCCCGTGAGGGCCTGCCGCGCTCATCCGGCGCGGCGGGCGGTACGGGCGGCCCGCCGGGCGCACCCGGCGAGTAAGGCGGCCCGGTCGGCCCAGCCCCAGCCCCAGCCCCGGTCGGCCCAGCCCCAGCCCCGGCCGACCCGGCCCCGGCGGCGACCCCGGTCCCCAGGGCCGCCGCCCCAGCCGTCTCCCCGGCCGCCTTCGACCGCGTACGGTCCGCCGAGACGACCAGCGCGGCCAGCAGCGTGGTCACCGGGACCGAGGCGACGAGGCCGATGCTGCCCACCAGCGTCCGGACGATCTCCTCCGCCACGATCTCGCTCGTCGCGACCGTCCCGACATCGCTGCGCGCGATCGAGAAGAGCAGCAGCAGCGGCAGCGCCGCGCCCGCGTAGGCCAGCACCAGGGTGTTGACCACCGACGCGATGTGATCGCGCCCGATCCGCATCGCCGATACGTACAACTGCCGCCATCCCAAGGACGGATCGGCCTGTTTCAGCTCCCACACCGCCGAGGTCTGGGTGACGGTCACATCGTCGAGCACGCCGAGCGAGCCGATGATGACCCCGGCCAGCAGCAGGCCGCGGATCTCGATGCCCGGATAGAGCCCGTGCACCAGCCCGGTCTGGTCGTCGGTGTTGCCGCTCAGCTGCGCCCAGCCGATGAAGAGCGAGCCGAGCAGCCCGATCAGCAGCAGCGAGACGAGGGTGCCGACCACCGCCACCGAGGTGCGGGCCGTCAGCCCATGGCACATGTAGAGCGCGATCAGCATGATCGCGCTGCCTCCGACGACCGCGACCAGCAAGGGATTCGACCCCTGCAGGATCGCGGGCAGGATGAACAGGATCAGGATTCCGAAGCTGACGGCCAGCGCGATCAGCGCGAAGAGGCCGCGCAGCCGCCCGACGGCGATGACGGCGAGCGCGAAGAGGCCCGCCAGCAGCGCCATCGGGAAGGTGCGGTCCACGTCCGTCACCGAGTACTGGAGCTCCTTCGGCGCCTTCGGGGCGTACGCGACCACGACCTTCTGGCCGGTCGTGTAGTGCCGGGAGGCGTCGGGGGTGACGACGGCGGGGAACGTGCGGCCCTTGTCCTTGCCCGTCGTGACCTGGATGGCAGCCCGCTCGCAGTTGCCCTTGTCCGGCGGGGCCTGCGACGAGCCGTCGCCGGACGTCGGGGGCTGCTGTCCCTGCTCGGGCTGGGCGTTCACCGCCGCGCAGTCCACCTCCTCGACCTTGGTGACCCGCGCCTGCTGGGTCTGCTGGTCGAAGCCGACACCGGTGCGCTCGTGGTCCGGCGCGCCGCCCGGCCACAGCGCGAGCAGGCCGACGACGACGGCGGCGGCGAACGGGATCAGCACCGCCGCGATGACCTTGCGCAAGTGCCGGGAGACGGGTGCGGCGGGGCCGTGGCCGTGCGAGTGGCCGTGGCTGGAGCCGGGCGGCGGGGGGCCGGGTTCGGTGTGGGTCACCGCCCGATCATCGCAAGAATGACGGGGCCCCCCTGGCCAGCTCGCCGCAGCGACCGCTAGCGTGGGGGCACCTTTGCAATCGCGGGAGCTCGGAGCACCGGGCTGAGAGGGCGCTGACCTCCGTACGGGACAGCCGGCTGAAGCCGGTGGTCCGCTTACGGATATCGCTGCGTCGACCGCTGAACCTGTTACCGGGTAATGCCGGCGTAGGGAGTAGGTCTCATGACCGTTCAGGATGCACGCACGCCCGAATCCGCCCAGGAAGCCCCGAAGGCGGCGGCTGCCGATCGCGAAATCGGCTGGCACAAGGGCTACATCGACGGATCCAGGCCGGATCTGCGGGTGGCCGTGCGCCAAGTGCACCTCACCAACGGCCGCGATGTGACGCTGTACGACACATCCGGCCCGTACACCGACCCCACCGTCGAGACGGACGTCCGGCGCGGCCTCCAGCCGCTCCGGGAGAACTGGATCATCGGCCGGGGCGACACCGAGGACTACTCGGGCCGCGAACTGCGCCCCGAGGACGACGGCCTCAAGCACACCTCACCGCGCGGCGGCCTCAAGAACCTCGACGCGGTCTTCCCTGGCCGGCCGCGAGTGCCCCGCCGGGGCCGGGGCGGCGCCGCCGTCACGCAGCTCGCTTACGCCCGGCGCGGCGAGATCACTCCGGAGATGGAGTACGTCGCGATCCGCGAGAACGTCTCCCCCGAGGTCGTCCGCGAGGAGATCGCGGCGGGCCGGGCCGTCATGCCGCTGAACGTCAACCACCCGGAGATCGAGCCGATGATCATCGGCAAGCGGTTCCTGGTGAAGGTCAACGCCAACATCGGCAACTCGGCGGTCTCCTCCTCGATCGAGGAGGAGGTGGACAAGATGACCTGGGCCACCAAGTGGGGCGCCGACACGGTCATGGACCTGTCCACCGGCCGCAACATCCACACCACCCGCGAGTGGGTGCTGCGCAACTCCCCGGTCCCGATCGGCACCGTCCCGCTCTACCAGGCGCTGGAGAAGGTCGACGGCAAGGCCGAGGAGCTGACCTGGGAGATCTACAAGGACACGATCATCGAGCAGGCCGAGCAGGGCGTCGACTACATGACGGTGCACGCCGGCGTGCTGCTGCGGTATGTGCCCATGACGGCCCGCAGGAAGACCGGCATCGTCTCGCGCGGCGGCTCGATCATGGCCGCGTGGTGCCTCGCGCACCACAAGGAGAGCTTCCTCTACGAGAACTTCGCCGAGCTGTGCGACATCCTCGCCTCGTACGACGTCACCTACTCGCTGGGCGACGGCCTGCGACCCGGCTGCATCGCGGACGCCAACGACGAGGCGCAGTTCGCCGAGCTGCGCACGCTGGGCGAGCTCAACACCATCGCCAAGGCGCACAACGTGCAGACGATGATCGAGGGCCCGGGGCACGTCCCGATGCACAAGATCAAGGAGAACATCGACCTCCAGCAGGAGATCTGCGACGAGGCTCCGTTCTACACGCTCGGCCCGCTGACCACCGATGTGGCGCCCGCGTACGACCACATCACCTCCGGCATCGGCGCGGCGATGATCGCCTGGTGGGGCACGGCGATGCTCTGTTACGTCACCCCCAAGGAGCACCTCGGGCTGCCGGACCGCGACGACGTCAAGACCGGCGTCATCACCTACAAGATCGCCGCCCACGCGGCTGACCTGGCCAAGGGCCACCCCGGCGCCCAGGACTGGGACGACGCCCTCTCGGACGCCCGCTTCGAGTTCCGCTGGGAGGACCAGTTCAACCTGGCCCTCGACCCGGACACGGCCCGCGAGTTCCACGACCAGACACTGCCGGCGGAGCCGGCGAAGACGGCCCACTTCTGCTCCATGTGCGGCCCGAAATTCTGTTCGATGAAAATCTCCCAGGACATCCGCCGGGACCACGGCGGCGACATGGGCATCGACGCCGAGGCGGGCATGGCGGAGAAATCCGCGGAGTTCGCGGCGGCGGGGAACCGGGTGTATCTGCCGATCGCGGACTGACGACGGGGCGTTACGGCGCTACCGCGCTGAGCCTGGCCCGGAACCGCGAGCGGATCGCGCGGTTTCGGGCCGGCAGGCTTTGCCCCGTCGCGGCACTAGTCCGGCTGATGGTCCGGCCCCCCGTAGTCCGGGCTGGTGAAGTCCGGGCTGCTGAAGCGCGGTCGTGGGGCCGCGCCGCCGCTGTCGGCCGCTGGGCTGCTGAAGCCCGGGCGGGAGTAGCCGAGGTCGGGTGTGGGGCTGTGGTTGGAGCGGCGCTGTACGTAGGGCGGGGCCGCCGCGCCGTTGCGGGTGGCCGGGTCGGCCAGGGCCTCGCGGAGGAACGGCAGCATGCCGCGGTCCAGCAGGGCCATTTCCCAGGCGTCCTTGGCGATCGCCACTTCGACCGGCAGCTCCGCGGCGAGCGAGTCCCGTACGGAATTCGCCCCGTTGCGCAGCGCCGTCAGCAGCATCCCGGCCATCGCGACCAGGAAGCCCGCCGCGGTCAGCGCCGCGAAGAGCCAGCCGGCGGTGATCAGCGGCTGGGCGGCCGATGGTTCCGGGGTGATCATGTGCAGGGCGTAGCCGACGAGCAGGAAGATCGCCGCGGCGGTGCCGGCCAGCACCGGCGCGAGGACGGCGACGACCGCGATCAGGCCCGCGCCGGAGCCTTCGGTGACCTCGCCCATGGTGATGGCGATGCCGAGGCCGCCCGAGCCGCCGCGCTCGGCGCTCTGCTCGCCGCCGGCGACGGACGTCGCCGCGGCCGGTGCGGGTTCGCGTGCTTCCTGGCGCGCCTTGCAGAAGTGCTCGTACTCGGCCGCGGCGCAGGCCGAGATGGCGGCCATGGCGCTGAGGGCCATGGTGCGCAGCTGTTCGGTGTTCAGCCGCATCCCGGCGGCGCCGAGCGCCGGGCGGTATTCCGAAGTGTGCAGTGCGTCGTCGAGGATCCGCTCGAATTCCGGGCGGTCCTCGGGCAGCAGATGCGAAGCGCTGTTCATGTGCATCCCCCGATGCTCCGTAGGGCCTTGGTGTCTTCGGCTCTTCGCCGGACAGTGGGGCGGAAACGGAGGAGAGCCTGCTACGGATAAAGCGATGGTAGAGCGATTCCGGCATGGGGTGACAGGGAGTTCACAGATTTTGCCCGACCCGGCGGAGTGTCCACCTTTTCCGTGTGTCTGCCCTGATAATCGTCAGTCAGCCTTCAGATGGCCAGAGGTAGTTGGACCACCAGCAGTTTTCCGGCCATCGTGACGCCTCCGTCCATCGCGACGGCCAAGCCGTCGGCGTAGACATGAGGCCCCTGGACCACATGAGTACCGTTGCTCTCACCGTCCTCGGAGCCGACTTCGCCCAGGAGGTAGGGGATCGGGCTGTGCCCGTGCACGACGCGCTGTCCGCCGAAGGTCCCGATCAGTTCGCGTACGGCTTCCGGGCCGTCCTCGTCGCGGAAGGCGAAGCGCTTGGTGAACTTGCGGAACAGGTCCCAGCATTCGTCGGCGTTGCCGCGCTGGAGGGCTTCGGTCACGCTGTCGTTGACGGCCTCGATGGAGTTGCCGTAGTCGAGGTAGGCGGTGGTGTCGGAGTGCACCAGCAGGTGCCCGTCCTCCACGGCCATCGCGTCCAGCCGGGACATCCACTGCAGGTGGTGGTCGCGCAGCCGGTCCATGTCGCTGCGCTGGCCGCCGTTGAGCAGCCAGGCGGCCTGGAAGGTGGCGGTGCCCGCGCCGGAGCTGACGCTGCGGTCGCCGAAGCGCTTGGCGCCGAGCAGCAGCAGTTCGTGGTTGCCCATCAGGGCCTTGCAGTAGCCGCCGGCGGCCGCGGCCTCGGCGGAGAGCTGCATGACGAGGTCGATGACGCCGATGCCGTCGGGTCCGCGGTCGGTGAAGTCGCCGAGGAACCACAGGCGGGCGTTGCCGGCGGACCAGTGGTCGTCGGCGTCGATGAGGCCCTGGGCGCCGAGGGCGGCCCGGAGTTCGTCGATGTAGCCGTGCACGTCGCCGACGACGAAGAGCGGGCCGGGGCCGGCGTCCGGGTCCTGGGGGGCGCTCACGTGGCTGAGCGCGACCGTCTCCTGGTCGTCGGGGAAGCGGGCTCCCGCGCCGATGACCGGTAGGTCGCGCTGAGTGGGGGTGTACCCCTGTGAGTCGTACGAATCCGAGGCGTGCGGGGGCGGCGGGGGTTCCGCCGCCATGCTCCGCACGTCAGGTCCCTGACCGGCCCCCTGCGTCATTGACCCCTCCACCATCGCGCCGCCGTGCACCTCTCGGACCTTGCCTGGTCGACGGCGGTCCGCAGTGTCGTCCGCCCATCATAGGAATGCTGGTCGGGGCTTGTGACGCACCAGGGGGTCGTCAATCGCGATGACCCGGGCGAGCGCTGGTGTTTTCTTCCGATATACCCCGTTAGCGGCAGCGGGTGGTGCCGGTCAACAGCCGACGACCTGGCCGGATCCCTATCGGTCCGCACCGGGTCCGCGCCGAAGTTCCGCTCGGGACGGGCTGTCGGGACACCCGGTCGGGGGGTGGTCGGAGGCTCTGCCGGGAGTTCGTCGGGGCTGCGGGGCGGGGGCGCGCGGCCGCGCCTGCGCGCCGGACGCGCGCACCGGTCCGCCCGCTGCCGGGTCGCGCGCCCCGGCTCGCATGCTCCGGGTCGCGCGACCCTGCTCAGCCGTAGCCGGTCCTGGTTCGGCCGCCCTGTGCGCCCCGGGGCCCCTCCCCCGGTTCAGTCGCTCCGGGGGGCTCGGGGTCTGCTGACGGTCGTGCGGTGCGGCCGGCGCATGGACGAGGTCCGCACGATGAGCTCGGTCGGTATCACCTGCTCGACCGGACGGCCGGTGTCCAGCCCCTCGATCGCGTCGATGAGCATCTGCACGACGGCGGTGCCGATCCGGCGTGGCTTGAGGGAGAGCGTGGTGACCGGCGGCTCGGTGCTCGCGTAGACGGTGCTTTCGCTGCAGCAGACGAGCAGCAGGTCCTCAGGGACGCGCAGTCCGTAGCGGCGTGCGGCGGCCAGCAGGTCGGTGCCGTTGGGGTCGAAGAGCCCGTACACGGCGTCGGGCCTGTCGGGTCTGGCGAGCAGCCGGTCGGCCGCGACGGCGCCGGCGCACGGGTCGTGGGCCGGGTAGGACTCGTACACGGGGTCCTGGCCGACCCGGGCGCACCAGGAGAGGTACGCGGTCGTGGACAGCCGGGTGTAGGTGTCGGTGGTGGTGCCGGTGAGCAGGCCGATGCGGCGCGCTCCGGCCTCCGCGAGATGGTCGAGGAGGCCGATTACGGCGGCCTGGTGGTCGTTGTCCACCCAGCCGGTGACCGGGAGGGCGCCGCCGGGGCGGCCGTCGCTGACCACAGGGATGCCCTGGCGGACGAGCTCGGTGACGACGGGGTCGCCGTCGGCCGGGTCGATGACGACGGTGCCGTCGAGGGCGACGTTGGACCAGACGTCGTGTCGGGAGGTGGCGGGGAGGATGACGAGGGCGTAGCCGCGGGCGAGCGCGGCGGAGGTGGCGGCTCGGGCCATCTCGGCGAAATAGGGGAATTCGGTAAAGGTGAAGGGTTCATCCCCGTAGGTGGTCACCGTCAGGCCGATGAGGCCCGACTTGCCGGTACGGAGGGTTCGGGCGGCGGCGGACGGGCGGTAGCCCAACCGGTCGGCGACCTCGCGGACATGGCGCCGTGTGGCGTCGGGCAACCGGCCCTTGCCGTTGAGCGCGTCGGAGACAGTTGTGATCGAGACGCCCGCCGCGGCGGCTACGTCCCGGATGCCCGCTCGCCCCAACCGGCGACCGGTTGTCCGATTCACCTGGTGTTTCCCTGCTGCTGTCATGGCGAGCCGATAGTAGGGCTCGGCTGGTCCATTCTCGGCGAGACCGCTCGCGCTGTTGACAGGCACGTTTCTGCATGGGTGTTCTCGCTCAATGACCATGGAAAACCAGGAAGTTAGGGGGCCCGGCGGCCTGGAGAGGGTCATTGGGTGGCCTGGTCCTGCTGATGAGGCGATGTTTCGGGGAGGTCTCAACTCACCCTCACGGGGGATGCGCGCCACGGCGCGGGCCACGGGCGCACGGGCTATCGCGGAGCGCGCCCCCTCGGGTCGCACACCGCTCGCGGGGTGCCGGGGCGCGCCCCCGGGACCGGTGCCGCAGGCGGCTTCTCCGCTCCCCCTCGGTCCGCCCGTACGGCTCATGGGGTAATCCTCATAAGGTGTGGAGCATTGCTGTGCACGGATGGTCGAGGAGGACCTGCGGTGACCGAGAACTACCCCAGACTGCGCGCCGAGCTTGACGGCATTCCGACCTATAAGCCGGGGAAGCCCGCGGCTTCCGGCGGCGCGGCCGGCTACAAACTGTCCTCCAACGAGAACCCCTATCCGCCGTTGCCCGGCGTCCTGGAGAGCGTGATCGGCGCGGCCGGCGCCTTCAACCGCTACCCGGACATGGCGTGCACCGAGCTGATGACGGAGCTCGCGGAGCACTTCGGGGTGCCGGCCGGGCATCTGGCCACGGGCACCGGCTCGGTCGGCGTCGCGCAGCAGTTGGTGCAGGCGACGACCAACGCCGGCGACGAGGTGATCTACGCCTGGCGGTCCTTCGAGGCGTACCCGATCATCGTCCAGGTCGCCGGCGCGCAGTCGGTGCGGGTGCCGCTGACCGACGGCGAGGTGCACGACCTCGACGCGATGCTCGCCGCGATCACCGACCGGACCCGGCTGATCTTCGTCTGCAACCCCAACAACCCGACCGGCACCATCGTGCGACGGGCCGAGCTGGAGCGCTTCCTGGACCGGGTGCCCGGCGATGTGCTGGTCGTGCTGGACGAGGCGTACCGCGAGTTCATCCGGCCCGGCGCGGGCGAGGCGGACGAGATGCCGGACGGCATCGAGATCTACCGGGACCGGCCCAACGTCTGTGTGCTGCGGACCTTCTCCAAGGCGTACGGGCTGGCCGGGCTGCGGGTCGGCTTCGCGGTGGCGCACGAGCCGGTCGCGGCGGCGCTGCGCAAGACGGCGGTGCCCTTCGGGGTGAGCCAGCTGGCGCAGGACGCGGCGGTGGCCTCGCTGCGCAGCGAGGCCGCGCTGCTGGAGCGGGTGGACTCACTGGTGGCCGAACGCGGCCGGGTGCACAGCGCACTGGCGGCGCAGGGCTGGACGCTGCCGGAGGCGCAGGCGAACTTCGTCTGGCTGCGGCTGGGGGAGCAGACGCTGGACTTCGCGGCGGCGTGCGACCGCGCGGGGGTGACCGTGCGGCCGTTCGCGGGCGAGGGCGTGCGGATCACCATCGGCGAGACGGCGGCGAACGACCTGATGCTGGGGGCCGCGGAGGCCTTCCGCAAGGAGATGTAGCGACTGAGGACCGGTAGCTGACCGGTAGCGGTCGCGGGGTGGGTCGGCGCGGGGCGCTGACCCACCCCCCTCGTTTGTCCGAAAGCAGGTGCGGCATAATGCTTGTGAATGTGAACGCTTTCACAAGCGTGTCTCGTACATCCCGGTCCGTCCGGGAACATCGGGGCAAACCGCCGCTGTGACCACGGGTGACGTAAGGAGACCGACGTGGACCTCGCTTTGGCGCCGGAGACATTGGCGCGCTGGCAGTTCGGCATCACCACCGTCTACCACTTCCTCTTCGTCCCGCTCACCATCAGCCTCGCGGCCCTCGTCGCCGGGCTGGAGACGGCGTGGGTCCGTACGGGGAAGGACAAGTACTTCCACGCCACGAAGTTCTGGGGAAAGCTCTTCCTGATCAACATCGCGATGGGTGTGGTCACCGGCATCGTGCAGGAGTTCCAGTTCGGGATGAACTGGTCCGACTACTCGCGCTTCGTGGGAGACGTCTTCGGCGCCCCGCTCGCGATGGAGGCGCTGCTCGCCTTCTTCCTGGAGTCCACTTTCATCGGCCTGTGGATCTTCGGCTGGGACAAGCTGCCGAAGAAGCTGCATTGCGCGTGCATGTGGGTCGTCTCACTCGGCACGGTGCTGTCGGCGTACTTCATCCTGGCGGCCAACTCCTGGATGCAGCACCCGGTCGGCTACTCCGTCGACAAAGAGACCGGCAAGGCCCAGCTCAACGACATCTGGACGGTGCTGACCCAGAACACGGCGCTCACCCAGTTCTTCCACACCATCACCGCGTGCTTCCTGGCCGGCGGCGGCTTCGTGATCGGCATCGCCTCCTTCCACCTGTGGAAGTCCAAGCGGCGGCGGCAGGCCGGGCAGGAGGCCGGCGCGGACGAGCGCAAGAAGATCGGCGTGATGCGCACCTCGCTGCGGGTCGGCCTGGTCATCGCGGTACTCGCCGGAGCCGGCACCGCCATCAGCGGCGACACCCTCGGCAAGGTGATGTTCGAACAGCAGCCGATGAAGATGGCGGCGGCCGAAGCGCTCTGGGAGACCCAGGAGCCCGCGCCGTTCTCGATCTTCGCGGTCGGCGACGTCAGCAAGGGGCACAACGACGTCGAGCTGTCCGTCCCCGGAATACTGTCCTTCCTCGCGCACAACAACTTCTCCGACGCGGTCCCCGGCATCAACGACGTCGCCCGGCAGGAGGCGAAGCTGTACGGGGGAGAGCCGGACGACTACATCCCGAACATCTTCATGGCCTTCTGGGGCTTCCGGCTGATGATCGGATTCGGGATGACGTCCTTCGTCGCCGGACTCTTCGGTCTGTGGACGACGCGCAGGAAATGCTGGGTCGCGCCCGGGTTCCGCACCGCGGACGACGAAGTGCCGCGGCTGATGCTCACCAAGAAGCGCGAGCTCGGCCCGTTCTTCACCAAGTGGTCCTGGCGCATCGGGATGCTCACCCTGCTCTTCCCGATCGTCGGCATCTCCTTCGGCTGGATCTTCACCGAGATGGGCCGTCAGCCCTGGGTCGTCTACGGGCTGATGAAGACGGCGGACGCGGTGTCGCCGAGCGTGAGCACCGCCGAGGTCATCACCTCGATGCTCGTCTTCACGCTGCTCTACGGCACCCTCGCGGTGATCGAGGTGAAGCTGATCGTGAAGTACGTCAAGGCCGGGCCCGACACGGACGAGACGCCGCCTGCCAAGGACCCGAAACTGCGGCTTCCCGGCGGGGGCGGCGGTGGAGACGGCGACGGCTCCGATCCCGGCTCCGACGCGGACGCCGACCGTCCGATGACCTTCGCCTACTGACCTCGGGAGACGGACAACCATGGAACTCCACGACGTCTGGTTCGCGCTCATCGCCGTCCTGTGGATCGGCTACTTCTTCCTGGAGGGCTTCGACTTCGGTATCGGAGTGCTCACCAAGCTCCTCGCGCGCGGTCAGAAGGAACGCCGTGTGCTGATCAACACGATCGGCCCGGTCTGGGACGGCAACGAGGTGTGGCTGCTCACCGCGGGCGGCGCGACCTTCGCGGCCTTCCCCGACTGGTACGCGACCTTGTTCAGCGGCTTCTACCTGCCGCTGCTGCTCATCCTGGTGTGCCTGATCGTGCGCGGTGTCTCCTTCGAATTCCGGCACCAGCGCGACGACGAGCGCTGGCAGCGCAACTGGGAACACGCGATCTTCTGGACCTCGGTCATCCCCGCCTTCCTGTGGGGAGTGGCCTTCGCCAATATCGCGCACGGCGTGCCGATCGACGCGGACAAGGAGTTCACCGGCAGCGTCCTCACGCTGCTGAACCCGTACGCGATCCTCGGCGGCCTCGTCACGCTGGTGCTGTTCACCTTCCACGGGGCGGTGTTCGCCTCGCTCAAGACGGTGGGCGACATCCGGGTACGGGCCCGCAAGCTGGCCGGGGTGCTGGGCGCCGTCGCGGTGCTGCTCGCGCTGGTCTTCCTGGTCTGGACGCAACTGCACGACGGCAACGCGCGCGGCCTGGTCGCCGCGGTCGTCGCGGCGCTGACGCTGGTCGGGGCGGTGGTCATGATCAAGCTCGGCCGGGAGGGCTGGTCGTTCGCGCTGTCGGGCATCGCCATCGCGGCCGCGTTCGCGCTGCTCTTCCTGTCGATGTACCCGGACGTGATGCCGTCCTCGACGCGCGACGCCTGGAGCCTCACCGTCTCCAACTCCTCGTCCAGCCCGTACACCCTGAAGATCATGACCTGGGTGGCCGGATTCATGACCCCGGTCGTGGTCGGCTACCAGGCGTGGACGTACTGGGTGTTCCGCAAGCGGATCGGCACTCAGCACATGCCGGCCGGGCACTGAGGCCTGAATCCGGCCGGACGTTGAAGACCGACTCCGGCCGGATGTCGAGGTCCGACTCCGGCCGGACGTTGAGGTCCGACTCCGGCCGGACGTTGAGGTCCGACTCCGGCCGGACGTTGAGGTCCGACTCCGGCCGGACGTTGAGGTCCGACTCCGGCCGGACGTTGAGGTCCGCATCAGGGCCGGACGTTGAGGCCCGCGGTCCGGAGCCTGAGTTCTGAGGCCTGAATCCTGAAGTCCGAGTTCTGAAGTTGTTGGGGGTTCCGTCGTGAAGCCTGTCGATCCGCGGTTGCTGCGGTACGCGCGAGCGACCCGGTTCTTCCTCGCCGCGGCCGTGGCGCTCGGCCTGGCCGGGGCGGGGCTGGTCATCGCTCAGGCGATGCTCATCGCCGGGATCGTCGTCGGAGCCTTTCAACACGGGCTGAGCGTGAACGAGTCGGCGGGGTCGCTGGCCCTGCTCGCACTCGTCGCGGTCGGCCGCGCGGCCGTCGCCTGGCTCACCGAACTGGCCGCGCACCGGGCCGGGGCGGCGGTCAAGTCCGAACTGCGGATGCGGCTGCTCGACCGGGCCGCCCGGCTCGGCCCAGGCTGGCTCAGCGGCCGGCGCACCGGCGAACTCACCGCCCTCGCCACCCGTGGCGTGGACGCGCTCGACGACTACTTCGCCCGCTATCTGCCCCAGTTGGGGCTGGCCGCGGTCGTCCCGGTCGCGGTGCTGGCCCGTATCGTCTCGGCCGACTGGCTCTCGGCGCTGATCATCGTGATCACCCTCCCGCTGATCCCCGTCTTCATGATCCTCATCGGCTGGGCCACCCAGGCCCGGATGGACCGCCAATGGCGGCTGCTGTCCCGGCTGTCCGGGCACTTCCTGGACGTGGTGGCCGGACTGCCGACTCTCAAGGTCTTCGGCCGCGCCAAGGCGCAGGCCGAGTCGATCCGCAAGATCACCGGCGACTACCGGCAGGCCACCCTGCGGACGCTGCGCATCGCGTTTCTCTCCTCGTTCGCGCTCGAACTCCTCTCCACGCTCTCGGTCGCCCTGGTGGCGGTCGCCATCGGGATGCGGCTCGTGCACGGCGAACTGGACCTCTACACGGGCCTGCTGGTGCTCGTCCTCGCCCCCGAGGCGTATCTGCCGCTACGGCAGGTGGGCGCCCAGTACCACGCGGCGGCGGAGGGGCTGGCCGCCGCCGACGAGATCTTCGCGGTGCTGGAGCATGAGCCGGAGTCGGACGCGGGGTCGGACGTGGTGACGGCTGCGGGGACGGGTGGGATTCCGGCTGCGGTGATGGCTGCGGTGCCGGACGCGGTGCCGGACGGGGCGACGGGTGGTGTGCCGGTTGCCGTCGGCGCGTCCGGCCCGGCCGTTGGTGCCATCACGTTCGAGCGGGTGGTGGTACGGCACTCCGGGCGGGCGGAGCCGTCCCTCGACGAGACGTCCTTCACGGTCGGGCCCGGGGAGACCGTGGCCATCGTGGGGCCGAGCGGCGTCGGCAAGACGACGCTGCTGGGCGCGCTGCTGGGCTTCGTGGCACCCGACTCCGGGCGTGTGCTGGTCGGTGGTCGTGATCTGACATCGCTCTCCCCCGAAAGCTGGCGGGACAAGATCGCCTGGGTCTCGCAACACCCCTACCTCTTCGCCGGCACGATCGCCGACAACGTACGGCTGGCCAAGCCGGACGCGGACGACACCGCCGTGCTGGCGGCGCTGCGCGAAGCCGGTGCGACCGACTTCGTTTCCAGGCTCGCACGCGGCACTGACACTCGCCTCGGCGAAGGCGGCTCGGGGCTCTCCGCCGGGCAACGGCAACGGCTCGCGCTGGCCCGCGCGTTCCTGGCGGACCGGCCGGTGCTGCTGCTCGACGAGCCGACCGCGAACCTGGACGGCGAGACGGAGGCCGGCGTCGTCGAGGCGGTCCGCCGGCTGGCCGTCGGCCGTACGGTGCTGCTGGTCGTGCACCGGCCCGCGCTGCTGGCGGTGGCCGACCGCACGATTCGCCTGGCGGCGCGCGGGGGGTCGGGCGCGCTGGGCGACACGCCGGACGACACGCCGGACGGCGCTCCCGGGGCCGGTCCTGAGGTCAGCTCTGAGGCCGGTCCTGAGGTCGTGGGGACCGTGCCCGTGCTGTCCCGGCGGGTGCTGTCGCCCGCTGCCGCTGCCGCTGCCGCTGCCGGGAGCGTGGCCGAAGCCGGGGCCACGGCTGCCTCCGCCGCTGCCGCAGACGTAGCGGCTGCTGCAGCCCCCGTAACCGGCGAAGCCGCTGCCCCATCCGCCGCCGAGAAGGCATCCGGCCCGCTGGGGAGAGTGCGCCGGGCCGCGCGCGCCCAGCGCTCGCGCTTCGCGCTGGCGCTGCTGCTCGGGAGCCTCGCGCTGGGGAGCGCGGTGGCGCTGACGGCCGTGTCCGGGTGGCTGATCTCGCGTGCTTCGGAGCAGCCGCCCGTGCTGTATCTGCTGGTCGCGGTGACCGCGACCCGTACGTTCGGGCTCAGCCGGGCGGTGTTCCGGTACCTGGAGCGGCTGGTGTCGCACGATGCCGTGCTGCGCGTGCTGGCCGAGCTGCGGGTCACGGTCTACCGGCGGCTGGAGCGGCTGGCGCCCGCCGGGCTGCGGGATGTGCGGCGCGGGGATCTGCTGTCCAGGCTGGTCGCCGATGTGGACGCGCTCCAGGACTACTTCCTGCGCTGGCTGCTGCCGGTCGCTTCGGGGGTCGTGGTGGGCACGGCGTCGGTGCTGTTCACCGGATGGCTGCTGCCGGAGGCCGGCGCGGTGCTCGCGGTCGGGCTGCTGCTGGCCGGGGTGGGCGTGCCGATGGTGTCGGGCGCGGTGGCCCGGCGTGCGGAGCGTCAGTTGGCGCCCGTACGCGGGGAATTGTCGACGGAGGTGGTCGATCTGCTCACCGGGACGGCCGAGTTGACCGTCGCGGGCGCGCTGCCGCGGCGGCTCGACGCGGTGCGCGGCACGGACCGGCGGCTGACCGCCATCGCCTCGCGCGCCGCCGGAGCGGCCGGGCTGGGCGCCGGGCTGAGCGCCCTGGCCTGCGGGCTGAGTGTGGCCGCGGCTGCCTGGGTCGGGGTCCAGGGGGTGCAGGACGGGCGGCTCGGCGGAGTCTGGCTGGCCGTGGTGGCGCTGATGCCGCCGGCCGCGTTCGAGGCGGTGGCCGGGCTGCCGCTCGCCGTGCAGTACCGGCAGCGGGTGCGGCGGGCCGCGGAGCGCGTGCAGGAGGTGCTGGACGCACCAGAGCCGGTCGCTGAGCCGGACGTTCCGGTGAACCCGGCCGATCACCCCGGCCTGCCGTTCCCGCTGGTCGTACGCGGTCTGGTGGCTCGCTATCCGGGGCAGCGGGAGCCGGCGCTCGACGGGCTCGATCTGGAGCTGACAGCCGGCCGGCGGATCGCGGTGGTCGGCCCTTCCGGTTCCGGGAAGACCACACTGGCGCAGGTGCTGCTGCGCTTCCTGGACCGCGAGGACGGCACGTACTCCCTCGCGGGCGTCGACGCCGCCGGACTGGCGGGCGACGACGTACGGCGGCTGGTGGGGCTGTGCGCGCAGGACGCGCACATCTTCGACAGCTCGCTGCGCGAGAACCTGCGGCTCGCGAGCCCCGGCGCGGACGACGACCGGCTGCGCGGCGCCCTCGCCGAGGCCCGGCTGCTCGATTGGGTGAACGGTCTGCCCCTCGGGCTCGCCACGCTCGTCGGCGAGCACGGGGCGCGGCTCTCCGGCGGGCAGCGGCAGCGGCTGGCGCTCGCGCGGGCGCTGCTCGCGGACTTCCCGGTGCTGGTGCTGGACGAACCCGCCGAACACCTCGACCTGCCGACGGCCGACGCGCTGACTGCCGACCTGCTGGCCGCCACCGAAGGGCGGACGACCGTACTGATCACGCACCGCCTGGCGGGGCTCGCGGCGGTCGACGAAGTGATCGTGCTGGAGCGCGGGCAGGCCGTGCAGCGCGGGGCGTACGAGGCGCTGGCGGCGGCCGAGGGGCCGTTCCGGCGGATGCTGGAGCGCGAGCGGGATGCGGACGACGGGGGCGGGCTGGGGGCGCGCCCGGGGGCGCGTGCGCGGACGGGGGCGTGAAAGGGGGCGCGAATGGTGTGACCGGTGCGGCGACGGGTTCGGACCGCTCCGGCGGTGCAGAGGAGCGAATCCTGCGAGCGGAGGAGCGAACCTTCGGACGTCCGGCCGGTAGGTGAAATCCCGCATACTGGACTTTCCATGGCAAACGCGGCTTATTAGGCTCAGAGACATGCCAGCCACGAAGGGCCCCTCAGATCCCTCCGAGCCTTCGCCGCCCCCGTCGCCGGGCGCCGCGGATACCACCGGCCCCACTGGCCCCACCGGCCCCACCGACGCCGCGGAAGTCGCCGCGCAGGCGGCCCTCAGCCTCCGCGGGCTGTCCACCGAGCTGACCGCGCGCGTCTCACAGCTGCTGGAGGCGATGCGCTCGGTGGGGAGCGGCTTCGAGCTGCACGTCACCCTCGACCGGATCGCCCAGACCGCCGCCGAGCTGGCCGACGCCCGCTACGCGGCGATCGGCGTGATCGACCAGGAGGGCGAGGGCCTCTCCGACCTCGTGACGTACGGCCTCACCGAGGTGGAGCGCAAGCGCATCGGCGACCTTCCCGACGGCCGCAGGGGCCTGCTCGGCGCGCTCATCCACGATCCGGAGCCGCTGCTCCTCGCCGACCTGACCGCTGACCCGCGCTCCTGCGGCCTCCCGCCGGACCACCCGCCGATGTGCACCTTCCTGGGCGTACCGATCCGGGTCGAGGGCGAGGTCTTCGGCAATCTCTACCTCACCGAGAAGCGCGGCGGCGGCGAGTTCAGCGAGTCCGATCTGCACATGGTGCGGGTGCTGGCCGTCGAGGCCGGCATCGCGATCGGCAACGCCCGGATCTACGAGGCCGGGTGGCAGCGGGAACGCTGGATCGACGGCTCGGTGGCCGTCACCACCGAGCTGCTCTCCGGCGGGGACGCCGAGGACGCCCTCCAGGTCGTCGCCGAGCAGGCGCGGCGGCTCGCCGACGCGCAGTCCGGTCTCGTCCTGCTGCCGACCGAGGACCGGGGGCTGGAGGTCGTCGCGGTCTCCTCCGACCGGCCCGCCGGGATGCTGGGGACGGTGATACGGGCCGACAGCCTGGTCGTCGAACAGCTGCTGGCCGGCGAAGCGGTCTTCATCGACGATTCGGCCACCGACCCCCGCATGGTCACGGACCTGGCCGCCCGGCACGGGCCCAGCATGCTGCTGCCGCTCAAGAGCGGCGACCGGGTGCTCGGCACCCTCGCGACCCCGAGGGCGCCCGGCGCTCGCCAGTTCACCCAGATCGAGCGGACCCTCGCCGCCCAGTTCGCCGCACAGGCCGCCCTCGCCCTGGTGCTCGCCGAGGCGCAGCGCGACCGCGAGCGGCTGGCGGTCTTCGAGGACCGCGACCGGATCGCCCGGGACCTGCACGACCTGGTCATCCAGCGGCTGTTCGCGACCGGGATGATGCTGGAGAGCGCGGAGCGCAAGTGCGAGATGCCCGAGGTGCGGGACAAGATCGGGCAGGCCGTCGACGAACTGGACGCGACCATCCAGGAGGTGCGCACAGCGATCTTCGCACTCCAGCAGGGACCGGCGGAGGCCCCCTCGGGGCTGCGCACCCGGGTGCTCCGGGAGGTCGGCACGGCGGCGGTGCCGCTCGGCTTCCAGCCCTCCGCGACGTTCGTCGGCCCGGTGGACGCGACGGTCGGCGAGCTGACCGGCAAGAACCTGATCGCGGCGCTCCGCGAGGCGCTGTCGAACGCCTTCCGGCACGCGCAGGCGACCCGTATCGAGGTCGTCGTGGACAGCAGCGTCAAGCTCGCCGACGGGCGCTCCGGGGTCCGGCTCACCGTCGCCGACGACGGCTCGGGCATCCCGGTGGGCGGCCGGCGGAGCGGGCTGAAGAACCTGGCGCGGCGGGCGGAGTCGCTGGGCGGCCGCAGCTGGTACGGGCCGGGGGTCGGCGAGGACGGCGGGGGCACGACCGTGGTCTGGGAGGCGCCGCGGTAGCGGCCCTGGGCGGAGCGGACGGGGGCCGGTAGGCCCGCACCCCAGCGGGGGCGCGGCCCGGGGGCGTGCGGGCGGAGTGCGGGCGCGGGGGCGTGCGGCGCGTGTGCGGCCGTGGGGCGTGCGGGCCGTGTGGAGCGGGGCGCGCGGGCGGCGAGGGGGCGCTCAGCCGGTGGTCGCGCGCTGTTCCAGCAGTTGCTCGATGACGCGGGCGACGCCGTCGTCATTGTTCGCGGTGGTCCGGTGCGAGGTCGCGGCGAGCACCTCGGGGTGGGCGTTGGCCATCGCGTACGAGGTGCCGGCCCAGCTCAGCATCTCCAGGTCGTTGGGCATGTCGCCGAAGGCGACCACTTCCTCGGGGGCGATGCCGCGCTCGGCGCAACAGCGGGCGAGCGTGCTCGCCTTGCTGACGCCGAGGCCGCTGATCTCCAGCAGCGCGGTGGGGCTGGATCGGGTGAACGACCCATGGCCGCCCGCGGCGGCGCGGGCCAGCGCGAGGAACTCGTCCGGGCCCAGCTCGGGGTGATGCACGAGCAGCTTGATCACGGGGTGCCCGGCGTCCGCGGCGTCCACCGCGAGCAGCTTCTCGACCGATGCGACGACCGCGCCGGGGTCGAGGTGGAAGGGCGGGTACTGCGGCTCGTAGTGGATGCCGACGGTCCGCTCGACGGCGAACGAGGCGCCGGGGGCGGCGATGCGCAGCGCGTCGACCACGGCGATCGCGTCCTCCCGCTCCAGCGGGCGCACGTCCACGATCTCGCCACCCCGGTGCAGGTCGACGACGGCCGCGCCGTTGGCGCAGATCGCCAGCCCGTGACCCTGCACATGGCTGCTGACGACGTCCATCCAGCGGGCCGGCCGGCCCGTGACGAAGAAGACCTCCACACCGGCCGCCTCGGCGGCGGCGAGCGCGGCGATCGTCCGCTCGGAGACCGACTTGTCGTCGTGCAGCAGGGTGCCGTCGAGGTCGGTGGCGACCAGTCGCACATCGCGCGGAGCGGACGCGGACGCGGGTGCGGATGCGGGTGCGGACACGGGTGCGGATGCCGAGCGGGTGCGGACGGGAGTGTGCGGTTCGGGCCGCTCAGTAGCAGAGGTCACAGATCCATCCTCCCGCATGGAGAGGCACAAGCGTGCGAAGGCCGCCGCGACATCCGGGGGCGGAGGGGCGCGCACGGAGGGGCGGGAGGGCAGGCGTGCGCCCCTGGTCCGCGATGGCCGCCGTGGCGCTCATCCCCGGGGACCGGGTGGCCCCGGCAGCCCCCGTAAGCTCGCTCACATGCGTCTGAGCACTGTGATTCTGCCGATTTACCGCTGGAACGAGGGCCGGGAAGTATGGCGGCGGGCCGAGGAGCTCGGCTTCGGCACCGCCTACACCTACGACCATCTGTCCTGGCGGACCTTCCGGGACGGGCCCTGGTTCGGCGCGGTGCCGACGCTCACCGCAGCCGCGACGGTCACCGAGCGGATGCGCTTGGGCACCCTGGTCACCTCGCCCAATTTCCGGCACCCGGTCACCCTCGCCAAGGAACTCATCTCGCTGGACGACATCTCCGGCGGCCGGGTCACGCTCGGCATCGGAGCAGGCGGCTCCGGTTTCGACGCCACCGCGCTGTCGCGCGCCGGCGACGAGGCGTGGACGCCGCGTGAGCGCGCCGACCGGCTCGCCGAGTTCCTGCCGCTGCTCGACCGGCTGCTCACCGAGGACGGGGTGGACGGCGTCTCGCACGACGGCGAGTTCTACTCCGCGTACGAGGCGCGCAACATCCCCGGCTGCGTGCAGCGGCCCCGGCTGCCCTTCGCGGTCGCCGCGACCGGCCCGCGCGGCATCAAGCTGGCGGCGCGGCACGGGCAGGCGTGGGTGACGACGGGCGACCCGAAGCTCTTTGAGACCGGCACCCCGGCGCAGTCGCTGGAAGCGATCCGGGGTCAGATCACCCGCGTCGGAGCGGCCTGCGAGGCGATCGGGCGCGACACCGCGGAGCTGGACAAGGTGCTGCTCACCGGCTTCACCCCGGACCGTCCGCTGGACTCCTTCGACGCCTTCGTCGACTTCGCGGGCAAGCACGCCGAGGCGGGCATCACGGAGATCGTGCTGCACTGGCCCATCGAGGACTCCTTCTTCGCCTCGGACGAGAAGATCTTCGAACAGATCGCGACGGAGGGCCTCGCCCAGTTCGGCTGAGACCGCGCTCGTTCAGGGCGTACTCGTTCAGGGCGCGCTCGTTCGGAGTGTGACGCTGCTCGGCGGCGGCGGCGAGCAGCGGTGCGGGGCCGGTCAGTCGTGGTCGGCGCGGCGGGCAGCGAGGTCGTCCATGGTGCGCGCGGATATCTCGCGTTCGGTGGCCGCCGCGATGAAGGCGGCGGCGTTGGCCGGGCCGACCAGCTCGTGCACCGCGCGCAGCGTCGCGGCGGGGAGGGGTACCACCGGAGTAGGCGCGGCGGGCGCGGCCGGTCCTGCGGGTTCTCGCGGGTCGGCGCGGGAACCCGCAGCCGCGGCCGTAGCGGGGGTGGCCGGGCCCGGGGCGCCGGCCGGGTCCGCAGCCGGGGACGGAACGGCCAGGTGGTGGCGGAGATGGCGGTTGGCGAGGCTGCGCATCGCGCGGGCCAGTTCCGCGTCGACGGTCTGCTGGGCCAGCGGGCGCAGCCGGCGGACCATGGACGCGGCCTCGGCCGCCTGGGCGTCCGTCGGCGGCCGGCTCAGGTAGCGGACGAAGACGTGTTCCGTGGTGAAGTCCAGGAAGCGGGTGGCGATGTGTTCGACCTGGGCCCGCAGCTCGCGCAGGTGGCCGGTGATGGCGGGCAGCGGTACGCCCGCCGCGTGCAACTCGGCGGCGACGGCCAGTTCCTGCGGGCTGGGGACGTGGAACTCGTCCGTGCGGCCCTCGATGCGCTCCAGGACGCCCAGCGCGAGCGCCTCCTCGACCGCGGAGTCGTCGGAGACGCCGCCGAAGGCGGTGTCCAGCTCGGCGCGGCTGATGCGGGCCGGCGACTCGTCGCTCCACGGTCCGTCCACCTCGGCGACCAGCCCGAGCACGCCGCCCAGCCCGCGGCCCGCGTCCCACGCCTCCAGCAGTTCCTTGATGCTGGCCAGGGTGTAGCCGCGTTCGAGCAGGTCGGCGATCTGCCGCAGCCGGGCCAGATGCGGGTCGCCGTAGACGTTGGCCCGGCCGCGCCGCTGCGGTTTCGGCAGCAGGCCGCGGTCCTGGTAGGCGCGGATCGTCCGGACCGTGGCGCCGCTGAAGTGCGCCAGGTCCTCGATCCGGTACTCGGCCACTGCGTGCTCGGACAAACCAGTTCGCTCCCTGTTCACGGGCCCCGCCTGCGGGCCCTGGCTACGAGATGGCCGCCCGGCCTATCTGCCTCGCCGCGGCGAGGGCTGCCGGTGAGGTCGTCAGGTAGTCGACGGCCTTGCGGAGCGATCCCTCCTGCGAGGGATGGTACGACCGCTTGAAGTAGCGGGGGATGGCGGAGCCCAGCTCGCGCCAGCTGGGCAGCAGCCCCTTCGCGACAGCTCTGTTGTGCTCGCGCAGCGAGTAGCCCGGCCGGCCCGCGAGTTGGGGGTCGTGGCGCATCAGATAGGCCGCTCCCCAGGCCCAGAGGTAGAGCAGCACGGGGGCGGTGACCGCCATGCCGCCGACCCGGCGGGCGTAGCGGGGCAGGCCCGTGCTGCCGGCGTGCTGGTACATGTCGAAGGCGACCGAGCGGTGCTCGACCTCCTCGGCGCCGTGCCAGCGCAGCAGGTCGAGCATGACGGGGTCGGGGCCGGCCCGGTCCAGGCCCTCCGCGTGCAGCACCCAGTTGCCGAGAACAGCCGTGAACTGTTCGACGGCGGCGATGACGGACAGCCGGAAGCGCAGCCACTCGGCCGGCGGTATCGGCACGCCGAGCGGCGGCCGCTCGCCCAGCATGACGTCGAAGAACCACTCCACGTGCTGGGTGTAGCCCGCGGTGTCCAGTTCCTGGTCGGCGAGGTGGTCCAGGACGTAGGCGTGCTGGACGCTGTGGGTGGCCTCCTGGCCCATGAAGCCCTTGACGCCCTTGAGCAGCACCGGGTCGGTGACCAGGGGCAGGGCTTCCTTGAACACTTTGACGAACCACCGTTCGCCCGCGGGCAGCAGCAGATGCAGCACGTTGATGACATGGGTGGCGGTGGGCTCGTCGGGTATCCAGTGCAGCGGGGTCTCGTGCCAGTCGAACGAGACCCGCCGCGGGGTGATCCGGTAGTGCCCCTGGTCGGCTTCCTCCGTGCTCACGGGCGGCTCCTGACGACGGTTGGACGGGCGGCTCGGTCGGACGGGCGGCTCGGTCAGACGGGCGGGTCGATGCGGGCTATGGCCCGCAGCGCCTTGGGGGCGAAGCGCGACAAGAGCCGCGCGCCGCGCGCTTCGGGGGTCACCGGCACCACGGCCTGGTTGCGGACGATCGCGCGCAGGATGGCCTGGGCGACCTTCTCCGGCGGGTAGTTGCGCTTCCCGTAGAGCCGCGTGGTCCTGGTCCGCCGCCGCTTCTGCTCCTCCTCGGAGACTCCGGTGAAGCGGGTGGTGGCGGTGATGTTGGTGTTGACGATGCCGGGGCAGATCGCGGAGACCCCGATGCCCTGCCCGGCCAGCTCGGCGCGCAGGCACTCGCTGAGCATCAGCACGGCCGCCTTCGAGGTGCTGTAGGCGGGCAGCGCCTTCGAGGGCTGGTACGCGGCGGCCGACGCCGTGTTGACGATGTGGCCGCCCTGGCCGCGGTCGGCCATCTGCCTGCCGAAGACCCGGCAGCCGTGGATGACGCCCCACAGATTGACGTCCAGCACCTTGCGCCAGTCCTCGGTGGAGGTGCTGAGGAACGACCCGGAGACGCCGACGCCGGCGTTGTTGACCAGCACATCCAGCACGCCGTACTCGGAGGCGACCTTGCCGGCGAGCTTCTCCATGGCCTGCTCGTCGGAGACGTCGACGGTCTCGCTCCACGCCTTGGGCGCGCCGATCAGCCGGGCCAGCTCGGCGGTGCGGGTCGCGCCCTCCGCGTCCCGGTCCACCGCGATGATCCGGGCGCCCGCCTCGGCGAAGGCGAAGGCGGTGGCCCGCCCGATGCCGCTGGCCGCGCCGGTCACCAGCACCAGCTGGCCGCCGAACCGGTCGACGTACGGACCGGTCGCCAGCGGCTCCTTGGCCGGGTCGCCCTCCTCCAGCGAGGTGACGAACTCGGTGATCCACGCGGTGAGTTGATCCGGCCTGGTGCGCGGAACCCAGTGCTTGGCGGGGAGCGTGCGCCGGACCAGGCCCGGGGCCCACTGCTCCAGGTCGTCGTAGAGCCGCTCGGACAGGAAGATGTCGCCGGTGGGGGTGATGAGCTGGACCGGGGCGTGGGCGTAGGCGTCGGCGCGCGGGTTGCGCAGCCGCTCGCGGACGTTGTCGCGGTAGAGCCAGGCGCCGTGCGCCGCGTCCTCCGGGAGGGAGGCCGTCGGGTAGTCGGCTCCGGACTCCGACCCGGGGCGGCCTTTGGCCGGGATCTTCTCGATCCGCTCCAGGATGCCGGGCCAGCGCTTGCCGAGGGCTCCGCGCCAGGCCAGCTCCGGGAGCGCCGGGGTGTGCAGCGCGTAGACGTACCAGGACTTGGCGCCCTGGCCGAGGAGTTGGGCGATCCGGCGCGGGGTGGGGCGCGCGAGCCGCTTCTTGATCCAGTGCCCGAAGTGGTCGAGGGAGGGGCCGGACATGGAGGTGAAGGAGGCGACGCGGCCCTCGGTGCGCTTGGCGGTCGCGAACTCCCAGCCCTGCACCGAGCCCCAGTCGTGCCCGATCAGGTGCACCGGCTCGTGCGGGCTCACCGCGTCCGCGACCGCGAGGAAGTCGTCGGTCAGCTTGTCCAGCGTGAAGCCGCCGCGCAGCGGGCTCGGCGCGGTGGAGAGGCCGCAGCCGCGCACGTCGTACAGCACGACGTGGAAGCGGTCGGCGAGTTGGACGGCGACCTCGGTCCACACCTCCTTGCTGTCCGGATAGCCGTGCACCAGGACGAGGGTGGGCCGGGAGGCGTCGCCCAGCTCGGCGACGCACAGCTCCACTCCACCGCTGGCGATCCGGCGCTCGCGCGCCCCCTGGAGCCCCCGCGGCTGCTGCCGCTCCACGGGGCCGGCAGCTGCTCCGCCGGGTGCGCGTTCTCCGCCGGCTGTCTCGGCTCCGCCGGCTGTCTGGCGGCCCTGGGGGCCGGGGTGGTCCTGGGGACCGTGATGGCCCTGGGGACCGGAATCCTCGCTCACGCGGCCTTCTCCTCTGTCCAGCGCCGCACGTGCGGCAGATCGTCGTCCAGCCAGAAGGCGCTCTGCTCGGGGTCCTTGGAGTCGGTGACCACCAGGATCTCCTCGAACTTCGCGCCCGTGCCCCGGAAGCCCAGGTGCGGCTCCACCGCCCACAGGCCCGGCTGCGGCGGGTGGTCGGAGAAGGTGTACGGGCTCCACAGCGGCGACCAGCCGTCGCGGTGGCCGTGCAGCGCGTCCGAGGCGAGCCCCTTGAGGCTCTGGGTGCCGAACCCGAAGACCGTCGGCGACCAGCGCCGTTCCTTGACCCGGCCGATCTTGTGCGCGATCACGCCGAACGGATAGGCGCGGTGCCGGTTGGCGTACCCCTGCCGGACCATGAGCCGCTCGACGGATTCGTAGATGTCCCGCAGCGGGCGCCGTTCGCGCACCTCGCGCAGGATCAGCTCGCGGTGCGGTTCGAGGTCGGCGAGCAGCCGGTCGTGCACCGGGTTCAGACCCAGGCAGCCGGAGTAGCCGATGTCGGCGGTGAAGCCCTCGTGGACCGGTGCCATGTCGAGGACGAAGGGCATCCCCGGCTCCAGCTTCCGGTTCGTCGGGAAGAACTGCAGGGGTATTCGGAAGTTCGTGAAGGCCGTGCGGTCCCCGAACCAGGCGAAGGGGAGGTGGAACCAGTCCCGCACCCCGCGCTCGCGCAGCCAATCGCGCTGCATCCGGGCCGCTTCCCGTTCTGTCACCCCTGGTCGCAGCTGTGCTGCCACCGCCTCCGCGCATGCGTACGCGAGACGTTGTACCGCCTGGAACCCCCGCAGTTCGGCGGTGAGTCCACTGTCGACTGCTGAAGTCATCGGCAACCGTCCGTCCCTGAGCGGCGTGCGTCGAGCGAACCTGACACTGATGAATGTGACAACGTCCGCTGGCTGCGTCAAGGGCTGTGCCCGACCTGTGGATAACTTCCCCGCCGATCAGTGACCATGCCCCGGTCCCCATGCCCAAGTCCCCGGGCCCGCTCATCCCACGGGCCTGTCCCTTACGGGGCCGTCACCCTGGAGGACGACACAGATGCAACCGTCAGGGCGGACGTCGCCACTGGTCCTCGCCACTACCGTCGATGACGTGACTGTGATCGCAACCGAAAGTCTGAGCAAGCGGTTCCCCCGGGTGACCGCGTTGGACCGGCTCTCCATGGACATCGCACCGGGTGTAACCGGTCTGGTGGGCGCCAATGGAGCCGGCAAATCAACGCTGATCAAGATCCTGCTGGGTCTGTCCCCCGCCACCGAGGGCAGCGCCGCCGTCCTGGGTCTGAACGTGGCCACTGAAGGCAGCGCCATCCGCGAACAAGTCGGCTACATGCCGGAGCACGACTGTCTGCCACCCGACGTCTCGGCGACCGAATTCGTCGTCCACATGGCGAGGATGTCCGGCCTGCCGCCCGCCGCCGCGCGGGAGCGCACCGCCGACACGCTGCGCCACGTCGGGCTGTACGAGGAGCGGTACCGCCCCATCGGCGGCTATTCGACGGGTATGAAGCAGCGCGTCAAGCTCGCCCAAGCGCTCGTCCACGACCCGCAGCTGGTGCTTCTCGACGAGCCGACCAACGGGCTCGACCCGGTCGGCCGCGACGACATGCTGGGGCTGATCCGGCGCATCCACACCGACTTCGGCATCTCGGTCCTGGTCACCTCGCACCTCCTGGGCGAACTGGAGCGCACCTGCGACCACGTCGTGGTGATCGACGGCGGACGGCTGCTCCGCTCCAGCTCCACCAGCGACTTCACCCAGACCACAGCCTCGCTCGCGGTCGAGGTCACCGACACCGAGACGCACCCGGACGGCGCGGCCGCGCTGCGGGTCGCGCTCGCCGCCGCCGGCCTCACCGTGCAGCCCGCCAGCCGGGCCGTCGGCGACGCGCCCGTGTCCAAGCACATCCTGCTGGTGGACATAGCCGGCGAGGACACCTACGACACGGTGCGGGACGCCATCGCCGAGCTGAACCTCGGCCTGGTGCGGATGGAACAGCGACGGCACCGCATCGCGGAGGTCTTCCGCGACAACGGCGGCGCTGACAACGGCGGCACCATCGAGAACGGCAACGGCGACGGCCGGTCCGCGAGTCCCGCCCACGCCGCCGTCGCCCCCGACGCGACCACGACAGGAGCTGGCCGCGATGCCGCCTGAGACCACCGTGCCCGCACTCGCCCGCACCGCTCCCGCGGACGTCATCCACAACATCGGCTACCGCCACTACGACGGCCCGCGCCTCGGCCGCGCGTACGCCCGCCGCTCGCTCTTCGCGCAGAGCCTGCGCGGAGCGTTCGGACTCGGCCGCTCCGCGAAGTCCAAGGTGCTGCCGATGCTCCTCTTCGGCGTGATGTGCCTGCCCGCCGGGATCATCGTCGCGGTGGCGGTCGCCACCCACGCGAAGAGCCTGCCGGTCGAGTACACCCGCTACGCGATCCTGCTGCAGGCGGTCATCGGCCTGTTCGTCGCGGCGCAGGCTCCGCAGTCCGTCTCGCGCGACCTGCGCTTCAAGTCGATCCCGCTGTACTTCTCGCGCCCCATCGAGCGCGGCGACTACGTCGTGGCCAAATTCGCCGCGATGGCCTCGGCCCTGTTCATCCTCACGGCCGCTCCCGTCATCGTGCTCTACGTGGGCGCGCTGCTCGCCGAACTCGACTTCGCCGACCAGACGAAGGGCTTCGCGCAAGGACTCGTCGCGACGGCGCTGCTTTCGCTCCTGTTCGCCGGCGTCGGCCTGGTCGTCGCCGCGCTCACGCCCCGCCGGGGCTTCGGCGTGGCCGCCGTGATCGCCGTGCTGACGCTCTCCTACGGCGCGGTCAGCACCGTCCAGGCCATCGCCTTCGAGCAGGACAGCAGCGGCGCGATCGGCTGGCTCGGCCTCTTCTCGCCGATCACCCTCATCGACGGCGTGCAGAGCAAGTTCCTCGGGGCGACCTCGGCCTTCCCCGGCGGCTACGAGCCCAGCAGCGCGGCCGGCGCCGTCTATCTCCTCGTCACCATTGGCCTGATCGCCGGCTCGTACGGCCTGCTCATGCGCCGCTACCGGAAGGTCGGGCTGTGACCACCATCAACATCGACCACGTCTCCCGCTGGTTCGGCAACGTCGTCGCCGTCAATGACGTGACGATGGCCATCGAACCCGGGGTGACCGGCCTGCTCGGCCCCAACGGCGCGGGAAAATCCACCCTCATCAACATGATGGGCGGCTTCCTCGCGCCCTCCACCGGCACCGTCACCCTCGACGGCACGGCGGTCTGGCGCAACGAGCAGACCTACCGCCGGATCGGCATCGTGCCCGAGCGCGAGGGGATGTACGACTTCCTCTCCGGAGCCGAGTTCGTCATCGCCAACGCCGAGCTGCACGGCCTGAAGGACCCGCGCGCCGCGGCCCGCGAGGCGCTCGCCACGGTCGAGATGCTGGACGCCGCGAGCCGCAAGATCGCCACGTACAGCAAGGGCATGCGGCAGCGCGTGAAGATGGCGTCCGCGCTGGTCCACGAGCCGTCCGTGCTGCTGCTCGACGAGCCCTTCAACGGCATGGACCCGCGCCAGCGCATGCAGCTGATGGACCTGCTGCGGCGGATGGGCGAGGAGGGCCGCACGGTCCTGTTCTCGTCCCACATCCTCGAAGAGGTCGAGCAGCTCGCCAGCCACATCGAGGTCGTCGTCGCAGGCCGGCACGCCGCCTCCGGCGACTTCCGCAAGATCCGCCGGCTGATGACCGACCGCCCGCACCGCTATCTCGTCCGGTCCAGCGACGACCGCGCGCTCGCCGCCGCGCTCATCGCCGACCCCTCCACCGCGGGCGTCGAGGTGGACCTCACCGAGAAGGCGCTGCGCATCCAGGCCGTCGACTTCACGCGCTTCACCGAACTGCTGCCGCAGGTCGCCCGCGCGCACGGCATCCGGCTCCTCACGGTCTCGCCTTCCGACGAGTCCCTGGAGAGCGTCTTCTCTTATCTCGTAGCGGCGTAAAGGAGCCTCAAGCGATGTACAACGCCACTGTCGCCCGGCTCACCTACCGGGCCCTGCTCGGCCGGCGCCGCGCTCTGATCCTCTTCGCGCTGCCCGCGCTCCTCCTGCTCATCTCCATCGCCGTACGCGCCCTGACCGGCGCCGACGACGCCACGGCCAACGCGATCCTCGGCGGCTTCGGGCTCGCCACCATGGTCCCGCTGATCGGCGTCATCGCCGGTACGGGCGCCATCGGTCCCGAGATCGACGACGGCTCGATCGTCTATCTGCTGGCGAAGCCGGTGAAGCGCCCGACGATCATCATGACCAAGCTGATCGTCGCCGTCGGGGTCACCGTCGTCTTCTCGGCCGTCCCGACTCTGCTCGCCGGACTCCTGCTCAACGGCAACAGCCAGCAGATGGCCGTCGCCTACACGGTCGCGGCGGCCGTCGCCTCCATCGCGTACAGCGCGGTCTTCCTGCTGCTCGGCACCATCACCCGGCACGCGGTGGTCGTCGGTCTCGTCTACGCGCTGGTCTGGGAGACCCTTTTCGGCAGCCTGGTGCCGGGCGCCCGCACGCTCAGCGTCCAGCAGTGGTCGCTCGCCCTCGCCCAGAAGATCGCCGGCGAAGGCGCGATCACCTCGGACGTCGGGCTGCCGCTCGCGGTCGTCCTGCTGGCGGGCGTCACCGTCGCCGCCACCTGGTTCGCGGGCCAGAAGCTGCGCACGCTCACCCTGGCGGGCGACGAGTAGGCGGCGTTGCGCGCGGGAGCGCGCACGGCGTCCGCGCGGGGCGCACGGGAGCGCGCGGCACGCGGGCTCGCACGAGGGGGCGCGTACGCGTGAATTCGCAACAGGAGCCACCTGCGCGAGAAGGGGCCCGGCACCGTCCGGATGGCCGCAGCCGGGCCCCTCGCCGGTGGTGGTTCCCCCTCGCCCGTGCAGGGCGCTCAAACTCGCCCGTGCAGGGGCGCTCAGACCGCTTCGCCGATCCGCCGGTCGCGCCCCGCGCCCAGCCCCAGCAGAACCAGGCCGACGCACACGCCCAGCAGCAGCGCGAGCGGCAGCGTCCAGCCGCCGGTCGCCTGGCGGACCGCGCCGAGGACCAACGGGCCGGCCGCCGCGAGCAGGTAGCCCCAGGTCTGCGCCATGCCGGAGAGCCGTGCGGCGGTGTGCGCGTCCTTGGAGCGCAGCACCATCATGGTCAGCGCGAGGCCGAGCGCGCCGCCCTGGCCGACGCCGATCAGCGCCGCCCACAGCCACGCGCCGGCCACCGGCGCGATCAGCAGGCCGGTGATCCCCGACGCCATCAGCGCCGCGACCATGCAGGCGAGCGGGCGCTGGCTGCGCATCCGTCCGGCCAGCAGGGGCACCACGAACGAGCCGATCATCTGCACCAGCGTGCTGAACGCGAAGACCAGACCGGCCGTCCCCTTGGCCATCCCGTGGTCGGTGAGGATCGTCGGCAGCCAGGCGATGAACACGTACGCGATCAGCGACTGGGAACCCATGAACAGGGTGACCTGCCAGGCGATCGGGGAGCGCGAGAGCTTCGGGGCGTCCGCGCCGGGGGCGTGCGGCTGGGAGGCGTGCGCCGGAGCGGCGGCGGCCTCACCGTGGTGCGTGCCGCGCCGGGCGATGACCGCCTGCGGTATCCAGACGACGGCGGCGAACGCCGCGAGCAGCGCCCACGAGGCGAGCGAGCCCTGCCAGCCGCCGAGCGCGTTCTCCAGCGGCACGGCGGAGGCGGCCGAGACGGTCGCGCCCAGGATCATCGCCGTCGAGTACAGCGCGGTCATCCCGGCAGCGCGCTCCGGGAAGTCCCGCTTGATCAGGCCCGGCATCAGCACGTTGAGCAGGGCGATCGCGATGCCGACGAGCGCGCAGCCGCCGAACAGCGTCACCACGGGCGGCGCGATCCGCAGCAGAATGCCGCCGCACAGCAGCACCAGCGCGCCGAACAGCACCGTCTCGGTACCCCACCGCTTGGCCAGCCGGGGCGCGAGCGGCGAGGCCAGGCCCATGAAGATCAGCGGGATGGTGGTGACCAGGCTGCTCGCCGTCGCGGTCAGGTGGAAGGTGTCGCCGATCTCGCTCAGTACGGGCGACACACCGGCCAGCGCGGCCCGCATGTTGAGCGAGGCGAGCACGATGCCGACCATGACGAGCGCGGGGTGGGCACGCAGCCGCCGCCGGGCCGCGACGACCGGGGGCGCGGGGGCCAGGTCCTCTTCGGCGTCGATGAGGGGGGCCTCGACGAGCACGGCTTCGGCGGGTGGGCTGTCTGACCTGGTCGCGGGCATGGGGAGTACCTCTTACGTCACTGATCGTGTGGTGGGGGGCGTGCGGGTGGGGTGCGGGTGGGGCGCGGGCGGCGTCAACGCGCCGAGAGGAGCGCTTCCACGGCCTGCTTCGGACCGTCGAGCAGCGAGCGCGCCGCCGCCTCGGCCGCGTCCGGGTCGCCCGAGGCGATGGCGGCGACGACGGCCCGGTGGTCGCCCGGCACGATCCGCGGCATCTCGCGGTCCCCGAGCGCCGTCAGCAGCGCCTCCCGCACCGAGCTGCTGAACCAGCGGTACGTCGCGGTCAGCGCGGTGTTGTGGGCGGCCTCGACGACGGCTGTGTGGAAGGCGACGTCGTGGTCCGCGTACAGCTCGTGGTTGTCGTGTTCGGGCTGCCCCTCGGCGTCCTCCAGGTCCGCCTGCGCGTCCAGCGCCGCCCGCATCCTGGCCAGATCCGCGCCGTCGTGCCGCAGCGCCGCGAGCCGCGCGCCCTCGGCCTCCAGCGCGATCCGCAACTCCAGCACGTCCCGGATACCGGCCCGCTGGAGGTCGCGCATGATGTCGCCGGGATCGGTCGTGGACGCCACGAAGGTGCCCTCGCCCTGCCGCGAGCGCAGCATCCCCGCGTGCACGAGCACCCGTACGGCCTCCCGCACGGTGTTCCGGCCCACCTGCAACTGCTCGGCCAGCGCGTGCTCGGTGGGGATGCGCTCCCCGACCTTCCACTCGCCGTCGGCGAGCTGCGCCCGCAGCTGGTCGACGACGCTGTCCACCAGGGACTGCCGTCCCGCCGCCCGCAGTGCCACGTGGTGCTCCCCTGCTCGATCGCTCGTGTTCTTGTGCTCGTGTCGTGTCCGGTCCGCCGGGCCGCTCATCAGTCGGGGCCGCTGGATCGGCTGCCGCCGTGGGTGATTCATCCGGTTGCCCAGTCATCCTACAACTGAATGGATGTATGTGGCACTGAGTATCGGATGCTGGGCAAGCGACCCTCTGTAGGGTGTATGTCTATGGCAGAAACATGGGTCAATATGGCCGAGCGGATCGGCAGTGATCTGCACCTGGAACTGTCCGGCACGGGCAGCCGGCGCGCGGTCCTCATCCGCACGCTGCGCGACGCGGTACGCACCGGGCGGCTGGCCGCGGGCACCCGGCTGCCGCCGTACCGCTCGCTCGCCGCTGACCTCGGCCTGGCCCGCAACACCGTCGCCGACGCGTACGCCGAACTGATCGCCGAGGGCTGGCTCACCGCCCGGCAGGGCTCCGGCACCCGCGTGGCCCGGCGCGCCGAGCCGCTCGCCGCCGCTCCCGTACACAGTGCGCCGGCGCGCCGCCCGCACGCCCCGGCGCACGCCGCGCCCGCGCACAACCTGCGGCCGGGCGTGCCCGACGCCGCCTCCTTCCCCCGCAGCGCCTGGCTCGCCTCCGCCCGCCGCGCGCTGAACGCCGCCCCCAACGAGGCGTTCGGCCCAGGCGATCCGCAGGGCAGGATCGAACTGCGCCGGGCGCTCACCGAGTACCTCGCGCGCGCCCGGGGCGTGCGCACGGAGCCCGGCCGCATCGTCATCTGTTCCGGCTTCGGGCACGCCCTGCGGCTGCTGTGCGAACGGGTGCTCCCCGGGCCGGTGGCGGTGGAGTCGTACGGCCTCGCCTTCCACCGCTCGATCCTGGCCGCCGCGTCGGTCCGTACCGTCCCGCTCACCCTCGACGAACAGGGCGCCCGGACCGCCGAGTTGACCGAGTCGGCCGCGATGAAGGGCGTACGGGCCGTACTGCTCACCCCGGCCCACCAGTTCCCCACCGGCGGACCGCTGGAGGCCGGACGGCGGGCGGACGTCATCGACTGGGCGGGCGGCCACGACGGGCTGATCCTGGAGGACGACTACGACGGCGAGTTCCGCTACGACCGGCGGCCGATCGGCGCGTTGCAGGGACTCGACCCCGAGCGGGTGATCTACGTCGGCTCGGTGAGCAAGAGCCTGTCGCCCGCGATGCGGCTGGGGTGGATGGTGCTGCCCGAACACCTCGTGGGCGACGTCCTCGATGCGAAGGGCGAACGTGAGGCGTGGGTGAGCGTCCTGGACCAGCTCACCTTCGCGGACCTCATCGAGTCCGGCGGCTACGACCGCCACATCCGCCGGATGCGCCAGCGCTACCGCCGCCGCCGCGATCTGCTCGTCACCACCCTCGCCGAACACGCCCCGCACATCCGCGCCACCGGCATCGCCGCCGGTCTGCACGCGGTGCTGCGGCTGCCGCCCGGCACCGAGCAGTCCATCGTCGAAGCGGCCGGCCGGCAGGGTCTCGCGCTCGACGGGCTGGCCGACTTCCGCCACCCCGAGGCGACCATGCCGGCCGTGGACGGCCTGGTCACCGGCTACGCGGCGCCACCGGATCACGCGTACGGCGCGGCCCTGGACACGCTGTGCCGGGCGCTGCCGCCGCCTTCGGAGGGGGCGACGACAGCGGCTGCGGGGTCCGAGCAGACCCCGGCGCCCGCCCTGGACCCGGCCCCCGGCGAGACCCCGGCGCCTGCCTCGGCCCCGGCCCCCGCCCAGGCCCCGCCGACCGCTCAGACCCGGCCCACCCCTCAAACCCCGGCCGGAGAGCCCGATCCCGCCGCCGGCACGTTGTAGTTGAGGCGGAAGGTGTTGGCGGGATCGAAGACAGCCTTGAGCTCGGTGAGCCGCCGGTAGTCGTCCGGGTCGTAGGCGGACCGCACCCGTTCGGCCGTCGCGTTCTCGCCGAACCCCATGAAGTTCAGGTTCCGGCCGGCCGACCACGGTGCCAGCGCCTCGATCAGCCGCCGGTGCACCGGCTGGACGGCGTCGAGGCCGAAATCGTCGCCCAGCGGCGAAAGTACGCCCAGTAGGTACTGCGCGTCCCGGTGCCCGACCGCGTTGGCGGTCGCGGGCTTCCGGGCGAGCGCGCCGCCGAGGTGGCGCAGTTCGACGATGCAGGGGACCGGCGCGTCGGGCCCGGTCAGCGCGAGGACGGTCCGTACGGCCGGCGCGTCCAGATCGCTCAGCAGTACGTTGTCCCCGGTCCACGCCATGGGCCTGGACGGGTCGTTGTGGATGGTGCCGCAGGCCGTGTACGGCATGTCCTCGACGGTGTCCGTCAGCCGCGGCCCGACCGCCCGCAGCGGCGCGAGCAGCCGCTCGCCGTCCGCCGGGCCGCCCGTGTACGCGATCCGTACGTGGATGACGCGGCGGCCCCGGATCGGCTCCGGGATCTGCGGGACGTCCGGGAGCCGCAGTACGGCCAGCGAGGAACTCATCTCCTCGGGCACCGTCCGCGTCCACCGCAGGTAGCTCTGGAACACGTCCTCCACGAGGTCCGCGTCGAAGTACAGGCCGCCGCCGTACAGCCGGGTCACCGGCAGCAGGCCGATCTCCAGCCCGGTCACCACGCCGAAGTTGTCCCGCCCGCCGAGCAGCGCCCAGAACAGGTCGGGGTCGCTGTCCGCCGTGATGCGGCGCAGCCGTGCGTCGGCGGTGACGACCTCGATCGTGCGGACCAGGTCGGCCGCGTAGCCGAACTGCCGGGACAGCAGCCCCAGCCCGCCGCCGAGGGTGTACGCGACCGCGCCCACATGCGGGGCGGAGCCGTTCAGCGGCGCGAGCCCGTGCCGCGCGGCCTCCGGAACGACCCGCTCCCAGCGCACTCCCGCTTCCAGCCACGCGGTGCGCGCCCCGGCGTCCACCCGCACGCCGGACATCCGGCGGGTGCTGATCAGCACACCGCCCCCGGCGGCGACCGACATGCCGTGCCCGGTGGCCTGCACGGCGACCGGCAGCCGGTGGTCACGGGCGAACTCGACCGCGACGCGCACATCGTCGGCCCCGTCCGCGCCGACGATCACGGCAGGCCGGTGCCGCAGACCGGTCTGGGCGCCCGACCGCTCCTCGTCGTATCCCTCCGCACCGGGCAGGAACACCGGGCCCCGGACGGCGCGGGCCAACTCTTTGATCTTGAGGCTCTGCTGGCTCTGGCGGCTCTGCTGGTTCGGGTCGTTCGGGTCGCACTGGCCGTGTCGGTCATCGCAGTCGTGCTGGTCGTTCATCTCGGGTTCCTCGGTGTCATCGGAGTCGACCGGTGTCGTCGGTGTTCCGCGTGGTTGGTGCGGTGGCCAGCCTCTCGCGATTACCTGACACCGTCCGTCAAGTTTTTCGTCCACCCGGGGAACGTGAAATCCGACCGGCTGCTCGCGATCCTGCTGCTCCTCCAGACCCGCGACCGGGTGCCGGCCGCCGAACTCGCCGCGCGGCTGGAAGTCTCGGTCCGCACGATCTACCGCGACGTCGAGGCGCTGTCGACAGCCGGGGTGCCGGTGTACGCCGAGCGCGGCCGGCACGGCGGCATCGCCCTGCTCGCGGGCTTCCGCACCGACGTCACCGGCTTCACCTCCGATGAGGCGCGGGCGCTGTTCGTCCTGGCCGCACAGGGCGCGCACGCCGCGCTCGGGCTGGACGGCGCGCTCGGCTCGGCGCAAGGTGATGGTGGCGCTGCCCGCCCCGCACCGCCCGGCCGCCGAACTCACCCGCCGGCGCATCCTCGTCGACCCCGACCGCTGGCTGACCGGCCCGCGACCGGCCGTCGATCTGGGGCTGTCCCGACGCACCGGTGGCCGGGACCGAAGCCCCGGCCACCGGCTCTGACGCGCCCGGCCTACCGCCGGCCCCGCCGACGGCGAGGCGGCGGGGTGAGCTCCGTCAGCCCCGCGAGCCTCTCGCTCATCGCGCACACCACCCGGTTCGTGGCGTGCAGCCGCATATCGATGTCATCGAGTCGCTGATCCACTCGGTCGAGCCGCGCGGAGATCCTGCCGATGACCGGACCCAGCTCCTGGAGCACCGGGCCGATACCGGCGAGGCAGGACTCGATGGCGGTCACCCTCCGGTCGAGCGAGTGGTAGTCGGCGGACGGCTCGGCCGGCGAGCGGCGGTGCGTCTCCTCGACGTCCAGGAGGTAGGCGCGGACGCACCGGGCGACGTCGCTGTCGCGGAGCAGCATGGCGATGTTGAGGACCGCCCTGCGGGGATAGAGGGTGAGGTTCGACTTGGGCTGTGGATAACTTCCTGAAGCTTCCTGCCGGTAGAGGGACATGTTGTCCCTCTTGAATTCCAGCAGGTCAGCGCCGCGCAACACGATCATGCCGCTGCTGGTCAGTTCCTCGCGATGGCGCTGGGTGACCTTCTTGACGGACTCCTTGGTCACAGCGAAGTAGTTCGCGATGATCTCGGTGGTCGCGTGCACTCCATCCGGCAGCAACGCCAAAACCTTGACCTTGTCGAGAACGTCCACGCGCTCCACAACGCTGTCGCGCATCGCGCGCGATTCGATCAGTACGACTTCGGGTGGCATGGGATTGCCTCCCCCTTCAGCTGGAACGGTCGGGGAAGCCCGTATCCAGGGCACAGGAGCGAAGGCTGCTCACGTGGCCACAAACTCAATGACCGGTACTGACGACCGGCAATCCGCTACTTCACGATCTCTCGACGCCTCGAACTCCAGTTGCCTCCGCGCACGGTGGACAACGAGCCGATAAACGTACAGTCACTGCGTACGGGCGAGGCCGGTCACTGCGTACGGGGGAGGCCGAAGAGCCGTTCCAGCACGACCGCGATCCCGTCGTCCGCGTTCGACGACGTCACCTCGTCCGCGACCGCCTTCAGCGCGTCGTGCGCGTTGGCCATGGCCACCCCGTGCGCCGCCCAGCCGAACATCGCGATGTCGTTCGGCATGTCGCCGAAGGCGATGGTGTCCGCCGCCTTCATGCCCAGCCGCCGCGCCGCCAGCGAGAGGCCCGTCGCCTTGGTCAGGCCCAGCGGCAGCAGCTCGACGATGCCCGCTCCGGCCATCGTCACGCCGACCAGGTCGCCGGCCACGTCGAGCGCGACCTTCGCGAGGCCGTCGTCGCCGAGGCCGGGGTGCTGGAGGTAGAGCTTGTTGATGGGGGCGGTCCACAGGTCGTTGTGGTCGCCCACCCGGACGACCGGCAGCGGGCCTTCGTGGTGCGTGTAGCCGGGGCCGATCAGCACGTCGCCGTCCAGGCCGTCGCGGCTCGCGGCCAGGAACAGCGGGCCGACCTCGGCCTCGATCTTGGCGAGGGCGAGTCCGGCGAGCCGGCGGTCCAGGGTGACCGAGGTCAGCAGCCGGTGTTCGCCCGCGTGATAGACCTGCGCGCCCTGCCCGCACACCGCGAGGCCCCGGTAGCCGAGGTCGTCGAGTATGTGCCGGGTCCAGGGCACGGCCCGGCCGGTGACGACGATGTGCGCGGCGCCCGCCGCCGTGACGGCGGCGAGCGCGTCCCGGGTGCGCTGCGAGACCGTGTCGTCGGGACGCAGCAGCGTGCCGTCGAGGTCGGTCGCGATCAGCTTGTACGGGAGGTCCCGCGCGGAGTCGGTCAGGGTGGGGGCGGCCAGGGTGGGGGCGGCGGCGGAGGCCGGGCCCGCGCCGCCGTTGTCACTGCTCACTTGGCTACGGGCTCCAGGAACTCACGGCCGCCGAGGTAGGGACGCAGCATCTCGGGGACCCGCACCGAGCCGTCCGCCTGCTGGTGGTTCTCGAAGATCGCGACGATGGTGCGCGGGACCGCGCACAGCGTGCCGTTGAGCGTCGCGAGCGGCTTGACGTGCTTGCCGTCGCGCATCCGCACCGACAGCCGCCGCGACTGGAACTCATTGCAGTTGGAGGCCGAGGTCAGCTCGCGGTACTTGCCCTGGGTCGGGATCCACGCCTCGCAGTCGAACTTGCGCGAGGCCGAGGAGCCGAGGTCGCCGGTGGCCACGTCGATCACCTGGAACGGCAGCCCGAGCGCGGTCAGCCACTGCTTCTCCCACTCCAGCAGCCGCTGGTGCTCGGCCTCGGCGTCCGCCGGGTCGACGTAGGAGAACATCTCGACCTTGTCGAACTGGTGGACGCGGAAGATGCCGCGGGTGTCCTTGCCGTACGTGCCGGCCTCGCGGCGGAAGCAGGGTGAGAAGCCGGCGTAACGCAGCGGCAGCTTGTCCGCCTCGATGATTTCGTCCATGTGGTAGGCCGCGAGCGCCACTTCGGAGGTGCCGACCAGGTAGTAGTCGTCCTTCTCCAGGTGGTAGACGTTCTCGGCGGCCTGGCCGAGGAAGCCGGTGCCCTCCATGGCGCGCGGCTTGACCAGCGCCGGGGTGAGCATCGGGATGAAGCCGGCCTCGGTGGCCTGGGCGATGGCCGCGTTGACGAGCGCGAGCTCCAGCAGCGCGCCGACGCCGGTCAGGTAGTAGAAGCGCGAGCCGGAGACCTTGGCGCCGCGCTCGGTGTCGATGGCGGCGAGCAGCTGGCCGATTTCCTGGTGGTCCCTGGGCTCGAAGCCCTCGGCCGCGAAGTCGCGCGGGGCGCCGACGGTCTCCAGGACGGTGAAGTCCTCTTCGCCGCCGACCGGCACGTCCGGGTGCACGAGGTTGCCGAGCCGCAGCAGCAGGCGCTGGGTGTCCGCGATGGCCTCGTCCTGGGCCGCGTCGGCGGCCTTGACAGCGGCGGACAGCTCGCCGGCCTTCTTCAGCAGTTCGGCCTTCTCGTCGCCGGAGGCCTTGGGGATGAGCTTGCCGAGCGCCTTCTGCTCGGAGCGCAGCTCGTCGAAACTGACGCCGGACGACCTGCGCCGTTCGTCGGCGGAGAGCAGAGCGTCGACGACATCGACGTCCTCTCCACGGGCGCGCTGGGAGGCGCGCACACGGTCGGGGTCCTCACGAAGCAGGCGAAGGTCAATCACCCCACCAGGCTACCGGTGCCCGCTGCGGGTACTCGACGGGATATTTCCCCACGTGGCGCTTTGTCCCTTTTGGAACGAAAAGGGGAGGTGGCGAAAAGGCCCCGCCGATGTGCTGTTGAATGCGAGCGCAATCGCTGAAAATTCGCTGAAAAGGGGCATGCCCACGGGGGACGTTGACGGGCTCGCCGGGCGAACGGCGGGTGATGGGCGACGAGTTGTCCACAGGAGCGAGTGGATCGAATTCCTTTATCCACAGGCTGTGAGCAGGGCCTGTGGAAGTCGGAGTTGGTCGTTCCGGGAGGTGAATGGGGGGTGTCGCATTCCCTGGGCGAACCGCACGGAGCCACTCTTTCGGGTGGGAATGTCTCCCTCCAAAGAGTTGATCACGTGAATTGGGCTGACGAGGGGTGGCCTGCGGCACTGCGGTGCGGGGTGAGGCGTGTACGCCGATTTGTCGACCATGTCGGATTCCCGTGTCGACTTGTCCCCAGGTCGAGAACCAGCCCTGTGGATAACTGGGGCCCACTTGTGGACAACTCGGAGCGGCAATCGGAACGCTTTCCCGCATCCCAGGTGGGAGGGGTCAGGACCGGCCGTCAAGACAACGAGTCAGCCAGTCCGACGCCTCGGTGAAAGCGACGTCCGACGTGCCCACCCGCACCTCGGGACGCACCTTGTCCGCCCTCGGGTACGAACCGAGGAACCGCAGCTGCGGACAGATCCGCTTCAGCCCCATCAGCGCCTCGCCCACCCGGCGGTCCGTGATGTGCCCCTCGCAGTCAATCGAGAAGCAGTAACGGCCGATCCCCTGCCCCGTCGGCCGCGACTCGATGCGCATCATGTTGACGCCGCGCGCCGCGTACTCCTGGAGCAACTCCAGCAGCGCGCCCGGGTGATCGTCCCCCAGCCAGATCACCACCGAGGTCTTGTCCGCTCCGGTACGGGCCGCGGGCCTGGCCGGCCGGCCGGCCAGCACGAAGCGGGTCGTCGCGTTCTGCGCGTCGTGGATCTCGGTGACCAAGGGGTGCAGCCCGTACGTCACCGCCGCGAACTCGCCCGCGAACGCGGCGTCGTAGCGCCCCTCCTGGACGAGCCGCGCGCCGTCCGCGTTGGAGGCCGACGACTCCCAGAGCGCGTCCGGCAGATTCGCCGCCAGCCACTTGCGCACCTGCGGCTGCGCCACCGGGTGCCCGGTCACCGTCTTCACGTCCGACAGCTTCACGCCCGGCCGCACCAGCAGCGCGAAGGCGATCGGCAGCAGCACCTCGCGATAGATCATCAACGGCGCGCCGGTGGCGAGTTCGTCGAGCGTCGCGGTGACCCCGCCCTCGACGGAGTTCTCGATGGGCACCAACGCGCCGCCCGCCTCACCGTTCCGTACGGCGTCGAGCGCGGCCGGCACGGACACCATGGGCATCAGCTCCCGAGTGGCGGCCTCCGGCAGAGTCCGCAGTGCGGCCTCGGTGAATGTGCCCTCGGGACCGAGATAGGTGTAGCGACTCGCCGACATTCTGGTGCGTCTCCTCGTGATCAGACAGTGTCGTCACGATACCGAGCGCCGCCAAAAGCGGCTCCTGGACGGCTTCAGCCTGGATCGTTCCGCGCACACGCGCCCGCGCACACGCGCCCGCGCTCACACCAGCCGCCCGCGCCCGGCGTACTCGCGCCCCGGCCTGCTCGGCCTCGCGCCCCGGCGCGAAGTGCGCCGTACGCGCCCGCGCCCCTGGCCCGCGCGCCCGCGCCCCGCGTCGCCGGCTCAGCTCTCCAGCAGCCGCTGGCCCACGTACTCGCCCGGCGCGCAGCCGCCCGGTACGGCGAAGAGCGCGCTCGCCTCGTGGCGCAGGAAGCGGGACAGCGCGTCGCCGCGGTCGAGCTTCCGCTGCAACGGGACGAAGCCGCGCAGCGGGTCCGCCTGCCAGCAGACGAAGAGCAGCCCGGCGTCCGGGGCTCCGTCGTCGCGGGAGCCGTCGTGGTACGAGAAGGGCCGCCGCAGCATGGCCGCGCCCTGGTTGGACTCGGGGGCCGCGACGCGGGCGTGCGCGTCGGTCGGCACGACCAGCTTCCCGCCGGGGCCCGTCTTGTCGAGGTCCATGGGTGTCGTCCCGCTGCCTCCGGAGAGCGGGGCGCCGTCCGCCTTGCGGCGGCCGATCACCTTCTCCTGGTGGTCCTGCGACAGCTTCTCCCACGGGTCGAGGAGCATCCGGATGCGCCGGACGACGGCGTACGAGCCGCCCGCCATCCACTCCGGGGCGTCCCCGCCCGGCGGCACGAAGATCCGCTCGTCGAAGTCCTCGTCCGACGGCTTCGGGTTGTTGGTCCCGTCCACCTGGCCCATCAGATTGCGGGTGGTCATGGGGCGCGAGGTCGCGCCCGGCGTCCGGTTGAAGCCGTCCATCTGCCAGCGGATCCGCGCGCTCGCCCCGGCGTCCTTGCTCAGCGCACGCAGCGCGTGGAAGGCGACCAGCGCGTCGTCCGAGCCGATCTGCACCCACAGGTCGCCGCCGCCGCGCTCGGGGTCGAGAGCGTCGGCGGAGAAGTCCGGCAGCGGTTCGAGCGCGTCGGGACGCCGCGCCGTGAGCCCCGTACGGCCGAAGAAGGTGTGGCCGAAGCCGAAGGTGACGGTGAGCGAGGACGGACCGGCGTCCAGCGCGACGCCCGTGGTGTCGCCCTGCGGCGTCCGGCCGGCCGTCAGCTCCTCGGCCGTCTTCGACCAGCGGCGCAGCAGCGCGGCCGCGCTCCTGCGGTCCGCGCCGGGGGCCAGGTCGAAGGCGACGAGGTGCCCGCGGGCCTGTAGTGGGGTGGTGATGCCCGCCTGGTGCTCGCCGTGGAAGGGGACGGCGCTGGAGCCGAGCGTGGAGAGCGCGGTGGGGGCCGCGCTCCGGGCGTACGCGTGACCGAGTGCGCCTCCCGTCGCGCCGAGCGCGAGCCCCGCCGCGCCCGTCGCGCCGGCGGTCCCGAGCAGCCGCCGCCGGGAGATGGCGGAGGCGGAGGAGGCCGCGGAGGTAGCGGAGGTCTCCGGGCCCGGTGAGGACGGCGAGCCCGCCGCGCCTGTGGGGCCGCCCGGACGGCCGGAACCGCCGGGGCCGCCCGGACGGCCGGAACCGCCGGGGCCGCCCGGACGGCCGGAACCGCCGGGGCCGCCCGGACGGCCGGAACCGCCGGGACCGCCCGGACCGCCGGAACTGGTCGAACTACTGGAACTTCCCTGGTCGGTCATCGAACGAGGTCTTTCATCAGTCGAGCTTCACGTTCTTGGTCTCTGTCACCTGGTCGATGTCGGAAGTGCGCACCAACAGCGACAGCTGCCAGTTTCCCGCCATCGGGATCTGCACCCCGACCCCGCTCGCGGTCCAGTGCCCGGGGCCGATCTTGTCCAGCGTGACGGGCAGCGGCCCGAGGTCCTTCGCCCTGAGGGTGAAGGAGACCTTCACCTCCGCTGCGTCCAGCGGCCTGCCGTCCGGCTTCAGGGTCCTGAGGTGCAGCTTGTTGCTGCCGGTGCGGCCCGGGTCGAGGTCGATCTGGGCGATGCCCTTGCCGTCCTTGCCACCGGTGTCGAAGGGGATGTCCTGCGTCACCGTCTCCTCGGGCGCCGGGGCCGAGGAGACGGGCTTGCCGGTCCGCGCCTCCTCCTCGGTACGGCCGGGCTCGGTGCTGGTGAGGATGGTGGTCACGACGAGCAGCACGACGGCGATCGAGGTTTCGGCGAGTACGGACCGCCGCAGCCCGCCGCGCTCCGGGTCGGCGTCGCGGATGCGCTTGGTGCGGGCGGTGTCGGAGGCGACCCGCTGCCGGGCGAGCTGAGTGGCGCGTTCGGCGGCGGCCGGGGTGGCAGCGGTGGCTTTCGCGCCGGATTTCGCGCCGACCTCTGTCTCCGCCTTCGCCCCAGCCTTCGTCCCAGCCTTCGCGCCGACCTTCTCCGGCAGCGCTTCGCCGCTCGTAACGACTTCGGCTCCTGCTCCTGCTCCGGCTCCGGCTCCGGCTCCGGCTCCTGCTCCTGCTCCGGCTCCTGCTCCGGCTTCAGCCTCCGTCTCCGCCTCCAGCCCCGCCGTCTCGCCGAGCTGCGCGGTCCAGCGGCGCGAGACGGCGGCCAGCAGGACCAACGCCGCGACCAGACCGACCTTCAGCAGCAGCAGCTGCCCGTAGCGCGTCGAGGTCAGCGCGTCCCAGGAGCCGACCTGCCGCCAGGACTGGTAAACGCCCGTCGCGGCCAGCGTCAGCACGCTGACGAACGCCATCCGGGAGAAGCGCCGTACCGCCGAGCGCTCGACGCCCGGCCCTGTGCAGAGGGAGACCAGCAGCGCGGCGAGTCCGCCCAGCCAGGTCGCGACCGCGAGCAGATGCAGCACATCCACCGGCATGGCCAGGCCGGTCTGGATGCCGGTCGAGGCGTGTTCGGCCATCGCCCAGGTCGAGGCCAGTCCGGCGGCGACGATCACGCCGCCGATGGCCAGCCCGAAGGTGAGGTCCTTGCGCTGCTTCTCGGCCTGCTCGGCCTCGACGCTCCGCTCGGCGTCGCCGGTCGCAGGCGCGGGGGCGCTCGCAGGGGCGCGCGCTGTCGTGGTGCGCGCGTACGCGCCGAACAACACGGCGACGAAGAGCGCGCCGGCGGCGAGCAGCAGCAGCCGGGAGACGAGGGCCGCGCCCGGCTTGGTCTCCAGTTCCTGCCGCAGCGCGCCCAGGTCGAAGGCGTCGGCGAGCTTGCCCGAGCCGGTGTAGGGCGCGCGGAGCAGCAGCAGCACGATGGTCGAGGCGGTGAGCGCCGCCCAGCCGCCGACGACGAGCCGCTGTACGGGCCGTACGGTCGCGGCCTTCGGGCGGCAGGCCAGCACGAAGGCCGCGCCGCCGACGAGCAGGATGAAGCCGGCGTACGAGACGTAGCGGCCGATGCCGTACAGCGCGCCGACGACTCCGCCGCCGACCTGCTGGTCCGGCAGCGGGACCGTGGTCCTGGAGGGCGCTCCGACGGAGAAGGTGAACGCGCCGGACACCGGGTGGCTGTCCGCCGAGACGGCCTGCCAGGCGACGGTGTAGGTGCCGTCGGGCAGGCCGGAGTGCAGGCCGACGGCGAGTCTGACGGTGCCGCCGCCGGACAGGTCGCGCGGGCTGCCCGAGTCGGCCCGTTCGCCCTTCGGGTCCAGGACGCGGATCGAGTCGTCGGACATCGCGACGCCCTCGGAGAAGGTGAGCGTGACCTCCTTGGGCGCTGCGCCGACCACCGACCCCTGCGCCGGATCGCTGCCGGTCAGTGCGGCGTGCGCGGAGGCCGGGGCCGCGCCGCCGAGCAGCACGCCGAGCAGCGCCGCGGCTGTCAGCAGCAGCCGTGCGAGGGCGGCGGCCCGGCCGGAGCGACGCCGGGAGGGGTGCGCCGGGGGCTGCCCGGAGCGGTGCGCCCGGCGGCCGGTGCGAGGGACGGTGGACGGCATGGCGGGTCAGTCCCTCACTGCTCGGGGTTGTAGTTGGGCGCCTTGACGGGGAGCTCCAGCTTCACCGGATCGGAGGTGGCGAAGTGCAGTTCCACCGCCACCTTCTCGCCGAGCTTCGGTTTGTGCCGCAGCTTGACGAACATGACGTGATTTCCGCCCCGGCTCAGCGCGAGTTCGCCGTTCGCCGGGATCTTGAGCGACTTCACCTGCTTCATCGTGTTGCCGACAGTCTTGTGCAACTGGACGTCGTCGGAGAGGTCGCTGGTGATGGAGGTGAGCCTGTCAGCGGTGTCGCCGGAGTTGCGCACCGTCAGGAAGCCACCGGCCATGTCACCGGTCATCGGCACCGGCATGTAGGCCCCGGCGGCCTTCAGCTCGGGCTCGCTCGGCTCGGAGGAGCAGCCGGCCAGCGCCGCGCCGACGACGAGCGCCAGCAGGGCGGGGAGCACGGCGGTACGCGGCGAGCGGACGGGGCGGAGCGGGTTCAGCGCGCTCCGCGGGCTCAGGGGGCGGTTCACGGGTTCTCCCCCTTGATGAGCTTGGGCATGTCCTTCGTGTAGTCCGCGGCGGTCGCGTCCTTGTCGTACATGACGTGGGCCTTGTCGTCCTTCGGCGAGAACGCGAGGACCTGGGCGCCGTGCGTCGACTCGATGTCGCCGTTCTTCTTCTTGACCGACGGCTCGATGGAGACGCCGACGGTGCGCGCGCCGGCCTGGATGGTGTCGAAGTCGCCGGTCAGCCCGACGACGTCGGTGCCCTGGCCGCTCAGCCACTTGCCGAGGTGCTTGGGGGTGTCCCGCTCGGGGTCGGAGGTGACGAAGACGACCCGCAGATCGGCGCGGTCGGCCTTGGACAGCTTGCGGGTGGCGACGTCGATGTTGCTCATCGTCAGCGGGCAGACGTCCGGGCAGTTGGTGTAGCCGAAGTAGAGGAGGGTCGGACGGCCCTTGGTCTCCTTCAGCAGGTCGTACTTCTTGCCGTCGGTGTCGGTGAGGACCAGGTCGGGCTTGGTGAACGGCCGGTCCAGTACGGTCGCGGCCCGCTGCGCGGCTCCGTCGCCGGAGACCGTCACATTGCCGTTGTCGTCGCTGGTGGCGCTCTTGTCGTCGGAGCCGCCGCACGCGGTCAGCGTGATCGCGAGGGCCGCGGTGAGAGCCGCTCCGAGCAGCGCGGTGCGGCTGCGGCGGGCGGGCCTGTGGGTGAGGTGCATGAAGATCTTCCTAGCGGAACAGGGGTACGGGGCGGGCGCCGGCCGGGCCCGCGCGTCGTGTGCGCGGGCCCGGCGTCCGGTCGCACCGGTCGTCCCGGCCGGTTGACAGCCGGTCAACAGGCGGTTGGCGGGGCCCGTCAGGCGGAGCGGCGGCGTCCGGCGAGCACGCCGAACGCGACACCGGCGATGCCGACGACGATGCCGACGATGCCGAGTACCCGGGCGGTGTTGTCACTGCTGTCGGAGTCCGACGACTCGACGGTCGCCTCGGCGTCGTCGTGGCCGCCCTTGGCGTCGGCCTTGTCGGCCGGCTTGGCGTCGTGGCCGTCCTCTTCGGCGGCCGTCAGCTTGAGGGTCGGCGCGGGGTTCTCCGGCTCGGCCGCGCCTTCCTTGGGCTCCTCGATCCAGCGCACGACCTCCTTGTCGTCGTACGTCTGGATGGCCTTGAAGACGAGCTGGTCGGCGTCCTCGGGCAGCTGGCCGACGGAGAGCGGGAACTGCTGGAAGGTGCCCGGCTTGACCGCGCCGTCCTTCTTGGCGGTCCAGGTCACCTTGGAGACGGCTTCCTTGATTGTCTCGCCGTGCATCTCCAGCGGCTTGTCCAGCTTGGACTTGGTGACCTTCACGTCCCAGCCGGGAACCGGCTGCGGCATGACCGAGGCGAGCGGGTGGTCGGCCGGGAGGCTGACTTCGAGCTTGACGGTCGAGGAGTCGTCGCGCTCGTTCGGCACCTTGAAGGCGATGGTGCTGTAGCCGCCCTTGGGCGCCTCGCCGGGCTGCACGCTGACGTGCGCGAAGGCGGGGGCCGCCATCAGCAGCAGGGACGCGGCGGCGACGCCGCCGATGACCGGCAGCCGGTAGCCGCTGCGGGCGCTACGGGGGCTGTCGGTGCGGTCGGCGCGGCCGAGGGACGAGCGAATACGTGATGCGTTCATGGGTGAAGACACTCCATAGGCAGCTGCGATCACAGGCAGGCGTGATCGACGGATCGACAAGGGGGACGACGCGCTAGGGCGACAGCGCGATCACCCGCCCGGCCGTTCCGGGGGAGCGTCGCGTCAGGCCGCGAGGTCGAAGTGCGGCGGACCCCTGCGGATCACGAAATGCTGGAGTGCCGACACCCGGGGTTCGGACTTGCCCCTGTCGTACGGCCGGGCGCGCCGCGAGCGGTCCGCCGCCGCGGGCGCGCCCGGCAAGCCGGCGCGCAGGGCCTGTACGAAAGCCACGGCGGCGCGCAGGGCCCGTACGAGCGCCCCCTCCGCAACCCCGAGCGCCGACCCCGCCGACAGTGCGACGAGCCGCCACAGGGCCACTTCGCCACGCCGCAGCAGCCAGCCCGCGGCCAGCGCGGCGAGCAGGTGGCCGAGCAGCATCGGCAGCGAGGGCGGCAGTGTGTCGAGCAGCGAGGGGGAGTGCGGCGCGGTCGCGGATGCTCCCGCCGACCCGGCCGCCGCTTCGGGGGCCGAGTGCATCGCGTGCGTCAGCTGCCGGGCGGTCGGGCCGAGACCGGCGTCGGAGACGACGCGCTGCGCCTCGGCCACGCTCAGCCGCACCGGCGGCTGGTTGCAGAGCAGCCGCCCGGCGAGTGCGATCAGCTTGCCCTCGGGGGTGCCGCTCGTACCGGCCGAGGACGCGGCGGCGGCGGCGTGCTGCCGCGGCATGGCCGCGCCGTGCTGCCCGAGGCCGAACAGCGAGTGCAGCGTGATCTGTCCGACGGCCAGCGCCGCCGCGATCCCCGGCAGCGAACGCTCCCGCCCGGCGAGCGGCGCGGCGACCGCGAAAACCGCGAGAGCGCCGACGCCCAGCGTCCACAGCGGGACGGTCTGGCAGGAGGCCAACACGTGTCCGGCGGCGGACAGCGCGACGCAGACCGCGGTGAACACCGCGGCCCTGAGCAGTCGCAGATCGGCGCCGGCGCGCGCGACGGAGTCAGACATGGCGGCGTCATCATCCCACCGCTGCTACGGACCCTCTACGGCAGGGGTGGGGGCGCGCGGGGGCGTGCGCAGGCGGTCGGCATACACCGGTGCGCGGGGATCCCGCATCCGCCGAATGGGCGTCATCACACCGATCGCACGCATACGGACGCTCTCCTGCGGCAATACGTATCGGTATGTCGAGCCGCAGCCTGGAGGCTGGAGCATGAGCATGTGGTGGTCACTCCATTTGCGGCGCGATGCTGCGAGCGTCCCACTCGCCCGGCGGTTGCTGATCGGCGCCATGGATACGGCGGGGGTCGACCCCGACATCTCCTTCGAGCTGGCCCTCGCGCTCTCCGAAGCGTGCGCGAACGCGGTCGAGCACGGAGGCGGCGCGAGCGGCGGGGACTACCGGGTGACCGCGTTCATCGAGGGCGACACCTGCCGGATCGAGGTCGCCGACTCCGGCCCCGGCCTGCCCGCGAAACGCGCTAGGCGAGGACGCCGCGGCAATCCGCGCCCGTACGACCCGGCCCGCGCGTCCGAACCCGTTCCGGTGCACCAGGAACACGGGCGGGGCCTTTTCCTGATCGAGGCGCTCGCCGACAACGTCGCCTACCGGAACGGTCCGGGGCGTGGCGCGGTGGTGAGCTTCGACAAAATCCTCAAGTGGCGGGAAGGCGCGTCGCTGCTGAGAGCGTCCTGAAAGAGGCGGCACGCCCGCACACGACGCACGCCCGCACGCAATGCCCGCACGCAACGCCAGTGGGCGCGGACAGTACCTACTGTCCGCGCCCACCGCCGTACACCGTGCCGTTCGCCTGCCATGCGCGCTCAACCGGTCAACCCGTCAGCCCCGGACCCACCGAAGCCGCCGGATCCACCGAAGCCGTCGACCAGGCATCCGCTCAGCCCTTGAGCCGAGCCATCCAAGCCTCGACCTCACCCGAGGCGCGCGGCAACGCGGCCGACATGTTCCGGTTGCCGTCCTCGGTCACCAGGATGTCGTCCTCGATCCGGACGCCGATGCCCCGGTATTCCGCGGGCACCGTCAGATCGTCGGGCTGGAAGTAGAGGCCGGGCTCGACGGTCAGCACCATGCCGGGCTCCAGCACCCCGCCCACGTACGTCTCGGTGCGGGCCGTGGCGCAGTCGTGCACGTCCAGGCCGAGCATGTGGCCGGTGCCGTGCAGTGTGAAGCGGCGTTGCAGGCCGAGCTCCAGGACGTGCTCGACCGGGCCCTCCAGCAGGCCCCACTCGACGAGCTTCTCGGCGAGTACGCGCTGCGAGGCGTCGTGGAAGTCGCGGTACTTGGCGCCGGGCCTGACGGCCGCGATGCCCGCTTCCTGCGACTCGTACACGGCGTCGTAGATCTTGCGCTGGAGTTCGCTGTACGTGCCGTTGACCGGCAGCGTGCGGGTGACGTCCGCGGTGTAGAGGGTGTGGGTCTCCACGCCCGCGTCGAGCAGCAGCAGTTCGCCGGAGCGGACCGCGCCGTCGTTGCGCACCCAGTGCAGGGTGGTGGCGTGCGGTCCGGCGGCGCAGATCGAGCCGTAGCCGATGTCGTTGCCCTCCACCCGCGCGCGCAGGAAGAAGGTGCCCTCGATATAGCGCTCGGAGGTCGCCTCGGCCTTGTCGAGGACCTTGACGACGTCCTCGAAGCCGCGGACCGTCGAGTCGACGGCCTTCTGGAGCTCGCCGATCTCGAACGCGTCCTTGACCAGGCGCAGCTCGCCGAGCGCGGTCTTCAGCTCGTCGTCGCGGCCGGCGTCGGTCCGGTCGGCGAGCGCCGCCTCGATGCCCGCGTCGTGCCCGCGCACGATCCTGACCGGGCCGTCGAGCGCCTTGAGCGCGTCGGCAGCCGTACGGACGTCCAGGCAGGGGATGCCGAGCAGCTGCTCGGCCTCGCCCAGGCTGTGCCGGCGGCCGACCCACAGCTCGCCCATGCCGTCCAGCCAGAACTCGCCGTTCTCGCGGTTCGAGCGGGGCATCAGGTAGGCGGCCGCGGTGTGGCCCTCGCCGGACGGTTCCAGGACGAGTACGGCGTCCTCGGTCTGGTCGCCGGTGAGGTGGACGTACTCGGTGGAGGCCCGGAACGCGTACTCGGTGTCGTTCGAACGGGTCTTGAGGTTGCCGGCGGGGATCACCAGCCGCTCACCGGGGAAGCGCGCGGAGATCGCGGCCCGTCGCGCGGCGGCTTCGCCGGCCTGCTCGATCGGCCGCAGGTCGCGCAGCTCGGTATCGGCCCAGCCGGACTTCATGCTTGCGGCAAGCTCATCGGACACGGTGGGGTACAGACCGTTCTTCCGTTGCTTGATGGGCTCGTCACCCTCGGGGTTCTCGGGCGCGGGCTGCTCGGTCACGACATCCTCCTCGAACTGGGCCTCCCACCATCGTATGTGCGAGTGGAAGAGGGACAGTGGGGCAGAATCTGTGATCTATCCGTCAAAGCAGTCGGCAAGTCAGCCAAAGCGGGCGGGGGCGGCCGGGGCGGACAGCCGCCCGCACTCGCCCGCCGGCCACCGTCTGCCCGCTCAGTCGAACCTTGCTCACTCGAACCCGCTCACTCGAACTTGCTCAGTCGAAGCAAGCGGCGAGCAGCACGACGTCCTCCGTGCCGTCCGCCTGGTCGGTCCCCTCCGGGAGCACGGTCCGCAGCACATGGTCCGCGATGGCCTCCGGGTCGCCGCGCAGCGCCTTGGGCAGGCCGGTCGCGGCGGCGTGCAGCCGGGCGAAGGCGCGGTCCATGGGGTCGCCGGAGCGGTGCAGCAGGCCGTCGCTGTAGAGCAGCAGCGTCTCGCCCGGCGCCGGTTCGAGTTCGACGCTGGGGGCCTCCCAGCAGGCGAGCATGCCGAGCGGCGCGGAGAGAGAGGTCTCGACGAACTCGGTGCGGTGCTCGCCGATGATCAGCGGCGGGCAGTGTCCGGCCCCGGCGAGCACGATCTTGCGCCGGGCGGGCTCGCAGTAGGCGAACAACGCGGTCGCGCTGCGCGCGGGTTCCGTCAGCCGCAGCAGCAGTTCGAGGTCGGACAGCACGGCGACCGGGTCCTCACCCTCCATCACGGCGTACGCGCGCAGGCTGGCGCGCAGCCGTCCCATGGCGGCGACGGCGCTCGGCCCCGAACCGGTGACGCCGCCGACGGCGAGCCCGAGCGCGCCTTCGGGCAGCGGCAGCGCGTCGTACCAGTCGCCGCCGCCGAGCGGCCCGGTCCGGTGCCGTACGGCGAGCCGGACGCCGGGGACCCGCGGCAGCCGGCTGGGCAGCAGTTCCTCGCGGAGGGCGGCGACCGTCTCGCGGGCGCGGGACAGCTCCAGCAGCCGGGCGATGTGCTCGGTGGCGTAGCGGCAATAGAGGCCGACGAGGTGGCGCTGCCGCTCGGAGGGCTCGGCCGGTTCGTCGT
>NZ_JAYMZR010000009.1:0-119624 GCF_035828615.1 Streptomyces sp. H27-D2
GCCGAGAGCGGAGCCGCCTTCGGCAAGGACAACCGCCTCACCAGCCTCGGCGGCCGCTCCTTCACCTACGACCAAGACGGCCAACTGCAGTCCGACGGCCTGCGCGACTACACCTGGAACGCCCGCGACGGCGAGTGCGAGCACCTGGTGGGCACCCGACACCCCCGAGCCGCAGTAGACGCCGACTTGCGCGCGGGAGGTCGCGCCCAGCGCCTCGAAGCGGCCGGCCAGCTCCGCGGCGGGCAGGAAGCCGCCGGTCGCGGTGACGTTCTCCGCGGTGGGGGCGCTGATCGCGCCCGGGATGTGGCCGCCCACCCGGTCGATCGGCTCGACCTCGCCCCGGTAGCGCTCGGCCGCGCGGGCGTCGAGGAGCCGGCCGGTACGGGCCAGCGCCGCCGCGTCGTCCGCGGTGAGCAGCGGCAGCGCTCCGGGGGCCGGGACGAAGTCGCCCCCGGCCGGGGTGACGCGAGCGGTGGACAGCGCGCCGCCGGCCGCGGTCCAGGCGGCGAGGCCGCCGTCGAGGACGCGTACGTCGGGGTGCCCCGCCCAGCGCAGCAGCCACCAGGCGCGGGCCGCCGCCCAGCCCTGACCGCCGTCGTACACGACGACCGGGCGGGCCGCGCTCACCCCCGCGCGGCGCATGGCCGCGCCGAAGGCGGCCGGGTCGGGCAGCGGGTGCCGGCCGGCCGGTCCGGGCGGGCCCGCGAGTTCGGTGTCGAGGTCGACGTAGGCCGCGCCGGGGAGGTGCCCGGCCTCGTACGCGGGCCTTCCGGGAGGACCCCCGTGCTGCCAGCGGACGTCCAGCAGGAGCGCGCTCGAGTCGCTCTTGAGTTCGGATGCGGTGATGATGGCGTTCATGGGGCCTATCTTTGCGTAGTGGCGCAGGTGCTGAGTGTGTTGCCGGGTATCCACCATTTGGCGGAGCGGCAATGAACAGCAATGAGGCCGAAACGGATGCGAAATGTGAAACCGGACATTCTCCTGCGGCGACGCGGGAAATGCGGCGCGGCCGGGGGGCGCGGCGCGGCCGGTGGTGCGAGCATCTGCACGGATGCCCCGCCCCGCAGATCGGGGCGTGGTCCGCACGACCACCCCGATGGTCCGAGGAGAGAGTGACGATGACCGAGGCAGCGACTCGGCGCACACCGGGCACACCCTGCTGGGTGAGCCTGATGGTGCACGGACTGTCCGCCACCCAAGACTTCTACCACGCGCTGTTCGGCTGGGAGTTCCAGCCGGGGCCGGAGCATCTCGGCCCGTACGTACGCGCGTTGCTCGACGGCCGAGAGGTCGCCGGGATCGGTGAGCTGGCCCCCGACCGACACCTCTCGGTCGCCTGGACCACGTATCTGGCGACCGACGACGCGGACGCCAGCGCGGAGCGGATCAGGTCGTGCGGGGGCACCGTCGGCGTCGGCCCGCTCGACGCCGACAACGCGGGGCGGATGGCTCTCGCGTCCGATCCGCAGGGGGCGTTGTTCGGCGTCTGGCAGGCGTGCGGGCACGGCGGCACGAAGGTGTTCGGCGAGCCCGGCTCGCCGGTCTGGAACGAGTTGGTGGCCCGCGAGACCTCGATGGTCGGCAAGTTCTACGAGGCGGTGTTCGGCTATGAGTCGGAGACCGTCGTGTCGGCCGACTCCGACCACCTCACGCTGCGCCTCGACGGCCGGCCGGTGGCCGCGATCCACGGGGTGGGCCGGGCGCTGCCGCGCGACCGGGGCGCGCACTGGATGACGTACTTCGAGGTCGCGGACACCGACGCGGCGGCCCGGCGGGTCGTCGAGCTGGGCGGTCAGGTGCTGCGGGCGCCGCGCGACGAGGCGACGGGGCGGCAGGCCGTCGTCGCGGACCCGGAAGGCGCGGTCTTCAGCGTGGTGCGGTCGAGTCCCCGGCCGGACTGACCCGCGCGTCGACCGGCAGGACGTCGGGTGACAGCGCGGCGGCGCGGGCCGCCGCCGCGGTCATCCGGCGGCGGTGGTGACGGCGGCACAGGACTTCGTAGCCGATGTCTGCCCCGAGGTCGGCCGCGCCGGCGTCGAACGAGTTGACGTCGCCCACCACGACCTGGGCCCCCTCGACGACCATCCGCCCGCCGGCCGTCCGCGCGTTGTGGGTCGCACGGGCGCCGCACCAGCAGAGCGCCTCGACCTGGAGCACCTCGACCCGGTCGGCGAGTTCGACCAGCCGCTGGGAGCCGGGGAAGAGCTAGCTGCGGAAGTCGGTGGTGATGCCGAAGGCGAAGACGTCGAGGTCCACGTCGTCCACGATCCGGGCCAACTGGTCGATCTGCTCGGGGGCGAGGAACCGGGCCTCGTCCGCGATGACGTAGTCGGCCCGGCCGCCGGCGGTGAGATGGCCGACGAGGTGCGCGTAGAAGTCGAACGCGTCGTCCGCCTCGATCGCCTCGGTGACCAGGCCGAGCCGGGAGGAGAGCTTGCCCGCGCCCGCCCGGTCGTTCCGGGTGAAGATCATCCCTTGCAGGCCGCGCGCCGAGCGATTGTGCTCGATTTGCAGAGCGAGAGTGCTCTTTCCGCAGTCCATCGTTCCGGAGAAGAACACAAGCTCAGGCATGAGAGCCGCGGGGCCTTTCGTACGGCGGGTGAGGCGGGCAACGGTGGTGCGCGGGGGCGGTCGGGACGGGTGGGGGCGGAGCGTCAGGAGCGTACTTCGAGGAGCGGCACGAGCTGCTCGCCGGGGACCATCGAGCCGTGCAGCCCGACCATGCTGGACTCCCCCGGCTCGGTGCGGCTCGCGATCACCGCGATGTCGTCGCGGGCCACCGCGATGACGTCGCCGATCCGCCCGAGCACCCGCGCGTCGACCCGCGGGCCGAACCAGCCCAGGTCGACGGCGTCCTCGCGGGTGGCCACCCACATCTGCTCGCCGAGCACCTCGCTCCAGACGGTGAAGACATCGGCGGCGGCCCCCGGGACCGCGTAGACGTGCCGCGCGCGGGCCTCGCCGCCGAGCAGCGCTACGCCCGCGCCCAGTTCCCAGTCGTCGTCGTAGTCGATCCGGGAATCGGGGTCGAACGGTATGTCGATCATGCCGTGGTCGGCGGTGATGTAGAGCGCGGAGCGCGGCGGGAGCTGCTCGGCGAGGCGCTGTGCGAGCCGGTCGACCATCATCAACTGGCCGCGCCAGGCGTCCGAGTCCACGCCGTAGCGGTGGCCCATCGAGTCGAGTTCGCTGTAGTACGTGTACACCAGCGTGCGGTCGGCGGCGCCGAGCCGGTCGGCGGCCAGGTCCATCCGCTCGTCGCCGGTCAGCCGCCCGTGGAAGGCGCCGCCGGACAGCGCGACCTTGGTCAGCGGGGTGTGCTGGAAGGTCGGCGCGGAAACCTGGCAGGCCGCGACCCCGGCGGCGTCGGCCAGTTGGAAGACGGTGGGGTGCGGCTGCCAGACGTGCGGGTCGGTCCAGGGCTGCCAGCGGAGCTGGTTCATCAGCCGTCCGGTGGCCGGGTCGCGGACGGTGTAGCCGGCCAGGCCGTGGCTGCCGGGCGGCAGGCCGGTGCCGACGGAGGCGAGGGAGGTCGCCGTGGTCGACGGGAAGCCCGCCGTCATCGGGCGGCCCGTGCCGTTCATCGACGTGTGCATGAGCGAGGTCAGGAAGGGGGCCTCGTCGGGGTGCGCGCGCAGCAACTCCCAGCCCATGCCGTCCACCAGGAAGACGCACACCCGGTCGGCCGGCGCGAGCTCCAGGCCGGTGGCGGGCATGCCGGGCAGCGCGAGCCCGGCGGCGGCGGCCGGGATCAGGTCGCTGAGCGAGCCGCTGCCGTAGCTCGGCACGGGTGCGGTGCGCGGGTCGAGCGGGGCCGGGTCGTGCGATCCGGGGCCGACGGTGAGGGGCTGGGCCATCGGTCAGCGGCCGGTGGCCGCGGTGGCCTCGGAGAGGGCCTGCGAGAAGGCGAGGGTCTGCCGGACGCTGTCCGGCCCGTCGCCCGCCTCGCTGACGCGCAGCGAGAGGTCGTCGGCGGTCGAGGAGCCGGTGTAGCCGTGGTCGGCCTCGCAGTTGGGGTCGCCGCAGGCGGCGGGCTCCAGGTCGAGGCGGCTGACGGCGCCCCAGCCGATGGTCAGCACCACTTCGCGGGGCAGCGTGCCCGGGGTGTACGACTCGGGGTTGGCGACGACCCGGCTCAGCACGACCGAGGAGATCCGCCCCAGCTTCACGGACTCGGTGGAGGTGGTGGCGTACGGCGAGGGCGAGGTGTCGTCGGCCGCCTGCTCGTCGGTGTGGCTGACGATGAAGCGGTTCTCGGTGATCACCAGGACCGTGACATGGCGGCGGACCTCGTTGGAGTCGAAGGTCGTCTCCTGATGAACCAGGTACGAACTGACCGGCTCACCTCCCACGGCGGCCTCCACCGCCTCGGCCACGAGGGTGGGGTAGTAGCCACTGCGCTCGATAGCCGCGCGCAGCCCCTGGGTCGTCGTACCGGTCTTCGCCATGACTCCCATCCTACGGGGCTTATGGGGCAGAGCCTCCGGGTGTGGAGACGGAACGCTGAGCGGGACGCTGCGCGGGGCTTGGCCGGGACATAGGGGGTGTGATGGAGCGGGTCGGGGCTGGGGGTGGTGGTCTGGGCAGCCGCGAGCGGCGGGCAGCGGGCGCGGGCAGCCCGGCGGGGCGGCGTTCCGGGCCGGCGGGGGCGGTTCCGGGCGACTGCCCGGCGGGGGCGGGGGCCTTACGGGCCGACGCGAGCGGCGGACGCGGGCGCGGGCAGCGGCGGACGCGGGCGCGGGCAGCGGAGGACGGGCGCGGGCAGGCGGCCGGAGCGCGGCCGAGCGCCAAGGCGTCAGTAAGCCGGCAGGCGGCGGGGGCCGAGGTCGTCGCGGGCCGGGGGGCGGGCCAGTCGGACCGAGGCGCCGAGCACGGCGACGCCGTGCGGTGCGACGACCACCGGTTCGAGGTCAACGGTGACCACCTCGGGGTGGTCGTCGACCAGCCGGGAAACCCGCAGCAGCAGTTCTTCCAGCGCCGCCGTGTCGACGGGCTGCGAGCCGCGCCAGCCGAAGAGCAGCGGGGCAGTGCGGATGGAGCGGATCAGCTCGGCCGCGTCCCGGTCGGTGGCCGGGACCAGCCGGTGCGCCGTGTCGCCGAGGAGTTCCGAGGGGGCTCCCGCGAGGCCGAAGGACAGCACCGCGCCGACGGCGGGGTCGATCGCGGCCCGTACGACGGTGTCGACGCCGCGCGGGGCCATCGCCTGGACGACCGGCCGCAGCTCCTCGGGCTTGCCGAGGTGCTCGGTCAATTCCAGGTACGCGCGGCGCAGTTCCGCCTCGCTGGAGAGGTCCAGCCGGACGCCGCCGAGGTCGGCGCGGTGGCGCAGGTGCGGAGCGGTGGTCTTGAGGGCGACCGGGTAGCCGAGGCGCGCGGCGGCGCGGGCGGCCGTGTCGGCGTCGGGGGCGGGCAGTGCGGTCCGTACCGCGATGCCGTAGCGGCCGAGCAGGGCGGCCGTCTCCTCGGTGGACAGCGGGACCGTGCGGCGGCCGGTGCCGTCGGCGGGCAGATCGCTGTCGGCCGTGGCGGGCTCGCCGTGCACGCCGAGCATCGCGATGATGTCCGCCGCCGCGGCCTGCTCCTCGATGTCCTCGTACTCGGGTACCCGCCCCGGTTCGGCGGAGTGCCTGCGCCACTGGGCGTAGCGGACGGCCTCGGCGAGTGCCCGTACGGCTCGCTCGGCGGCCGGATAGGCGGGGATCGGCGGCAGGAACGCGCCGCGCCGCGCGGGCGGGACCTGCGGCATGGGCGGGAACGCCGGATTCGGAGGCATCGGCGGCAGACGCGGCATCGGCGGCGTGACGGGCTGCGGCCTCGCGGCCGGAGTGCGGTCGGCGGGGCCGGGGTTCGCGTCCCGGGTGGGTGCCGGCTCCGGAGCGCGCGCGGGTTCCGGGACCTCGGGGGCCGCCGCCGGGGCGGCGAGCGCTTCCGCGAGGCCGTCGATGGCCAAGTGCACGACGGTCACCGGCTTCGCGGACCAGGCCGCGGCTGCGCGCAGGGCGGCGGCGAGGACATCGGGCGTGCCGGTCGCCGCCGCGCTGCCCTCGGCGACCATCGGGATGGCGTTGACGACTACGGCGTCGCAGGCGGTGTTCGCGAGGGCCTCGAAGAGCGCCGCGCGGAAGTCGTCGGGGGTGGCCGCCACGTCCAGGACGTGCGGCGGCAGCGGCCGCAGCCCGTCCGTGAGGCACGCGTCGTAGGTGAGCAGGCCGAGCGACTCGGAGTTGCCGAGGATCGCGACGCGCGGCCCGGCCGGCAGCGGCTGGCAGCCGAGCAGCAGTCCCGCGTCGACGAGGGCGGTGACGGTGTCCACCCGGATGACGCCGGCCTGCCGGAACAGCGCGGAGACGGTGGCGTCCGGGATCCGGTTGGCGGGCACCGCGTGCCCGGCCGGGGCGCTGCCGCTGTGCCGGGCGCCCTTGACGACGACGACCGGTTTGACGGCTGAGGTGCGCCGGGCGAGCCGGGTGAACTTCCTCGGGTTGCCGATGGATTCGAGGTACATCAGGACGACATCGGTGTGCGGATCCTCGTACCAGTACTGAAGGAGGTCGTTGCCGGAGACGTCGGAGCGGTTGCCTGCGGAGACGAATGTCGAGATGCCTGCGATGCCGGCGAGGCCCGCGTCGTCGGCGTCGTCGGCGAGGCCGACGGGGGCTGCGGGGGCAACGGGGGCCGGGTCGCCCGCAGCGCCTAGGTCGCCCGCGCCACCTGGGTCGGCCAAGGCACCCGCACCGGCCGGGTCGCGCGCAGCGCCCGGGTCGCCCGCAGCGCCCGGGTCGCCCGCAGCGCCCGGGTCGCCCGCGCCACCTGGGTCGGCCGGGGCTCCCCCGCCGGACGTCCCGGCCGCGCCGCCCGCATCCCCCAGATCACCCGCGCCGGACGTGCCGCCCGCACCGGCCGGATCGCCCGCATCCCCCAGGTCCCCCGCGCCGGCCGAGGCGTACGCGCTGCCCCAGCCGACAGCCACCGCTTCCCCGGTGCCCGCCGTCCCCGTAGCGCCCCCGGCCCTCGTGCTCCCCGTGGCTCCCGCAACCCCCGTGAGTCCTACTGCCCCCTTGAGCCCCACCACCCCCACGGTGCCCACGCTCCCGCTGGAGCCACCAGAACCCCCGGGGCCGCGTCGTTGGAGGCCGCTGAGCAGGGCGATGCCGATCGCGCCGGACTGGGTGAAGAGTCCGATGCGTCCGGCCGTCGGCATCTCGGGCGACAGTGAGGCGTTGAGCCGGGCCCCGGCCGCCGTGTTGATGACGCCGAAGGCGTTGGGGCCGATGATCCGCATGCCGTACGAGCGGGCCTGGCGGAGCAGTTCGCGCTGGCGGGCGCGGCCCTCGGGGCCGGATTCGGCGTAGCCGGTGGAGACGATGACCAGGCCCTGGACGCCGTGCTCGCCGCAGTCGGCGACGACGGCTGGCACCTGTTCGGCGGGGACGGCGATGACGGCGAGGTCGACCGGTTCGGTGATCTCGCGGACCGAGCGGTAGGCCCGCGCCCCTTCCGGGTCGAGCCGGGTCAGCCCTTCGGGGAAGGCCCGGTTGACGGCGTGCGCAGCGCCGGTGAAGCCGGAGCCGAGGACGTTGCCGAGCATGCTGCGGCCGACGCCGCCGGGGGCCCGTCCGACGCCGATGACCGCCACCGAGCCGGGCGCGAGCAGCCGCTGGACCGAGCGGGCCTCGGCGCGCTGCTCACGGGCGCGCATCACGGCGAGGGACTGATCGGTCGGTTCGAGGTCGAATTCGAGGTGGACGACGCCGTCCTCGAAGCTGCGCTTCTGGGTGTACCCGGCGTCCGTGAACACCTTGATCATCTTGCTGTTGGCGGGCAGCACCTCGGCGACGAAGCGCCGGATGCCGCGCTCGCGGGCGACGGCCGCGATGTGTTCGAGGCTGGCGGACGCGACGCCGCGGCCCTGGTGGGCGTCCTGCACCAGGAAGGCGACCTCGGCGTGGTCGGCGGGCGCGGGGGCGGGGCGTCCGTTGCCGTCGATGCGGTCGAAGCGGACGGTCGCGATGAACTCGCCGCTGATGGTCACCGCGAGCCCGACCCGGTCGACGTAGTCGTGGTGGGTGAAGCGGTGCACGTCGCGGTCGGAGAGCCGGGGGTACGGTGCGAAGAAGCGGTAGTACTTCGACTCGTCCGACACCTGTTCGTAGAAGCTGACCAGCCGTTGGGCGTCGTCGGCCGTGATGGGCCTGATCCGCGCGGTGCCGCCGTCGCGCAGCACGACGTCGGCTTCCCAGTGAGTCGGATAGACGTGCTCCGCCGGGGTCTGCATGGTGCCAGGGTACGGGCCGAGGCCGCGCGGGCCGGGCTCGCGGAGCCGGGTACGGCGGGGCAGGGTGGGGGCCGAGGCCCCTGCCGAAGCACCGCGTCGGCCGTGAGAAGCTGGTCTAGACAACTGATACGACCTGAAGGGTTACACCATGGTTGAGCGCCGCGTCACCGTCGGCTGGGCCGAGGGCCTGCACGCCCGGCCCGCCTCGATCTTCGTCCGCGCGGCCATGGCCGCCGGCGTCCCCGTGAAGATCGCCAAGGCCGCCGACGGCACCCCGGTCAACGCCGCGTCGATGCTCGCGGTGCTCGGCCTGGGCGCCCAGGGCGGCGAGGAGATCGTTCTCTCCACCGAGACCGAGGGCGCGGACGCCGCGCTCGACCGGCTGGCGAAGCTGGTCTCCGAGGGGCTGGAGGAGCTTCCGGAGACCGTCTGAACCACGGGCCTCCCCGAACACATCGTCTTCGAACACGGCGTCTTCAAACACAGCGTCATCCGCGGCGGGACCGCGGCAACCGGTTGAGCAGTCATCGCATCCGGTCGCCGCGGTCCCGTCGTTCGCGCGGACGGAGACCTTCGCGCGGACGAAGACCGAGGCGGCCCGTCGCTTCTCCGCCGGCCTCGCGGCGGTCTCGTTCTTCAGCCGGCCCTCGCGCCGGTCGCGATCCGGGCCCCGCCTTCCGGATCTCCCGACGTGCTCTTCCGCGCGGCCCGATTCCCCGCCCGGCCCGCTTTATCGCCGGAGCCGCCACCGCCGCCGCCATCGCATTCCGTATTGCGCGCGCGGGAATTGCCGAAAGAATTCCCCTCCCGCTGTATACGGGACCGCTGTTAAATTCGGCCGCGTCCTGTGTGTGCGGAAGGTTTCAAAGAACTCACCGCCGCCCGCCGGGGCCGGTACGCGGCGAGCGAGCGCTCCAGCCGCGCGCTGACGACCGCGCGGGCCCGCGCCGCGTCGCCCCGGGTCACCGCGTCGACCAGCGCGCCGTGCTCGTCCCAGGTCCCGACGGCTCGCGCCGGCGGCTCCGGCGGGTACATCCAGTCGGCCTTGCGCCGCAGTTGGGTGAGCAGCGCGGCCAGGCCGGGACTGCCGGACGCCCCGGCCAGGGTCTCGTGGAACCAGCCGTCCAGGGACCGCAGATCGCTCAGCTGCCCCAGCCGCGCCCGTTCCCTGCCCAGCCGGACCAGCCCGCGCAGCACCTTGAGGTGCGCCTCGGTGCGCCGCTGAGCGGCCCGTGCGGCCCCCAGCGGCTCCAGCAGCGCGCGGACGTCCAGCAGGTCGGCGGCCTCGCGTTCGGTCGGCTCGGCGACGCAGGCGCCCACATGCCGACGGGACGTCACGAAGCCCTCGGTCTCCAGGACGCGCAGCGCTTCGCGCACCGGGACCCGCGAGACGCCGTAGCGCCGGGCGAGCAGTTCCTCGACGAGACGGCTGCCGGGGGGCAGGGTTCCGGAAACGATATCGTCGCGGATCGCGCCGCACACCGAGTGTGCGGAAATACCGCGGCCGGCCATCGCGAACCTCCGTCTTAATCCCCGCGAAACGCGGTTGATCAGCGCCAGTTCACCGACTCTATGACACGCGGCGGGAAATTCCGATAGCGCAGTGGAATTGACGGCTCCATGGAGAAACGCCGAAGCCCCGGCCGGGGCCGGGGCTTCGGTGTCGCGATCGCTGTCGCGGACTCTTCGGTCGGACGAGTCCGACGGTCGTACAAGTCATGCGGGCCGTACGGTCAGACGCTGACGCCGTGCGAGCGGAGGTAGCCGATCGGGTCGATGTCCGAGCCGTACTCCGCACCGGTGCGGGCCTCGAAGTGCAGGTGCGGCCCTGTGGTGTTGCCGGTGTTGCCGGACAGGGCTATCTGCTGGCCGGCGGTGACGCTCTGGCCGACCGTGACGCTGCTGGACGACAGGTGGCCGTACTGCGTGTACGAGCCGTCGTTCATCTTGATGACGACGTTGTTGCCGTACGCGCCGCCCCAGCCGGCCTCGACGACGGTGCCCGCGCCGACGGCGTGCACAGCGGTGCCCGACGCGGCGTGGAAGTCGATGCCGGTGTGGCTGCCGGAGGACCATGCGCCGCCGGATGCCTTGTACTGGGTGGAGACGTACGAGCCGGAGATCGGCGAGACGTAACCGCTGCCGTTGGGCTTGATCGCCGTACGGCCCTCGGAGCGAGCGGCGCGGGGCTCGGCCTGACGCGCCTTCTCAGCCTTGGCCTCGCGGGCTTCCTTGGCCTTCTCCGCCTTCTCGGCGGCGGCCCTGCGCTTGGCCTCGGCGGCCTTCTTCGCGTCGGCCGCCTGCTTCATGGCGTCGGCCTCGGCCTTTTCGCGGGCCTGGGTCACGTCCGCGGCACTGTGCTGGACGGTGGCCTGGTCGTCGAGGTTCTGAGCCAGCGTGCCGTCGATGACGATGGCCTGCTGGAGGCCCGTCTGCTCGACCTTCGGCACGGAGTTCTCGGCCGCGATGGCCGGAGAGGCGACGGCGCCGACGACGCCGGCTACGGCGAGGGTCGCGATGCCCGCGGCGTTCGCACCGGTTCGCACGGCGCGGTTCGGGCGGCGGTGCTTGCCGTTGGCACGGATGAATGCCATGAAGTGGCGGTTCCTTTCCTTCCTTCTCGCCTACCGGGTTAGCTGACGGGTTCGGAGCAGGAAGGTCTCCTACGGGCCCCTCCGGAGAGGCGCCCGATTCACCCCAGGGACTGATTGGGTCCCCGGCTCCCCAGGCTCGCGCCTTCGGGGGACTCGGCGATGACTGCCCGGTGCCGCTGATGCGACGGGGGTCTGACGGGCAGCCGCACCGACGCTAAACGGGACATCTTTCAAACGGCAAACAAATCCGGGTTTTTGTCGCGCACGCCACACATGTTTGACACAACCGACCCCAACAAAGCGGACAAAAGCCCGGATCCCGGCAAGCCGAGGGCTCGCCGGGATCCGGGGGCGCGACGGCTTCACAGCCGCACTTTCACCGCTTTACGGTGATTCGCACCCTTAGCCGGTGACCACCCGCACATCGCCGATGCCGAGCTGCTTCACCGGCTCCTCGATCACCGAGGCGTCGCCGACCAGGATCGTCACCAGCCGGTCCACCGGGAACGCGTTGACCACGGCCGCGGTCGCCTCGACCGTGCCGGTCTCCACCAGGCGCGCGTACAGCTGCGCCTGGAAGTCGTCCGGGAGCTGCTGCTCGACCTGGTCCGCGAAGGTGTTCGCGACGGCCGCCGCGGTCTCGTACTTGAGCGGGGCGACGCCGACGAGGTTCTGCACCGCGATGTCCCGCTCGTCGTCGGTCAGCCCGTCGGCGGCGAGTCGGCGCAGCACCTGCCAGGCGTCCGCGAGCGCCGGTCCGGTGACCTCGGTAGCCACCGAGCCGCTGATCGCGAGCATCGCCGCGCCGCTGCCGTCCGGCGCCGAGCGCAGCACCTGGCCGTACGCCCGTACGCCGTAGGTGTAGCCCTTCTCCTCGCGCAGCACCCGGTCCAGCCGGGAGGTGAGGGTGCCGCCCAGGCAGTAGGTGCCGAGCACCTGGGCCGGCCAGACGCGGTCGTGCCGGTCCGCGCCGATGCGGCCGATCAGCAGTTGCGTCTGGACCGCTCCGGGACGGTCCACGATGACCACCCGGCCGGTGTCGTCGGCGGTGACCGGCGGGGCCGGGCGGGGCTCGGCGGTGTCCCCGGTCCACTCGCCCAGGGTGTCAGCGAGCGTCACGTCCAGATCCACACCCGTGAGGTCGCCGACGATCACGGCGGTCGCGGTGGCGGGCCGCACATGCGCGTCGTAGAAGGCGCGCACCGCACGCGCGTCGATCCGCTCGACGGTCTGCTGGGCGCCCTGCCGGGGGCGGGACATCCGGGACGTCTCGGGGAACAGCTCGGCGGACAGCGCCATCGCGGCCCGCCGGGCGGGGCTGGCCAGCTCGTGCGGGATCTCGTCGAGCCGGTTGCCGACCAGCCGCTCGATCTCGCTTTCGGCGAAGGCGGGGGCGCGCAGGGCGTCGGCGAGCAGGCCGAGCGCCTTGTTCAGCCGGGAGACCGGGACCTCCAGGGAGACCCGGACCGCCGGATGGTCGGCGTAGGCGTCGAGCGTCGCGCCGCAGCGCTCCAGCTCGGCGGCGAACTCCTCGGCGGAGTGCTTGTCGGTGCCCTCCGTGAAGGCGCGGGACATGATCGTGGCCACGCCGTCCAGGCCCTGCGGCTCGGCGTCGAGCGGCGCGGCGAGGCTGATCTCGACGGCGGCGACCTGCTGGCCGGGGCGGTGGCTGCGCAGCACGGTCAGGCCGTTGGGCAGGGTGCCGCGCTCGGGGGCGGGGAAGGCCCACGGGGTGGGCGCGCCGGCCTGCGGGCGCGGGTGGAACGTCATCGTGTCGCTGCCGGGCACGCCGGCCGCGCTGGTGCTGGTGCTGGTCGTAACGTCGCTCACTGACCCGCCTCTTCCTGCTCGTTCTCGTTCCCGTTCCCGTCGGAGGCGGCGTCGGCCTCGGCGGCGCCGGTCGGCTCGTACGCGAGCACCGCGCGGTTGTCCGGGCGCAGCCGGGCGGCGGCGACGGCCTGTACCTCGTCCGCGGTGATGTCCAGGACCCGGCCCACGGCGGACAGCGCGAGCTGCGGGTCGCCGAACAGCACGGTGTAGCGGCACAGTTCGTCGGCGCGGCCGGCGACCGTGGCGAGCCGGTCCAGCCACTCGCGCTCCAACTGCGCCTGGGCCCGCTCCATCTCCTCGGGGGTCGGTCCGTCGGCCGCGAACCGGGCCAGCTCCTCGTCGACCGCCGTCTCGATGTCGGCCACCTCGACGCCGCCGGACGCCTTGACGTCCAGCCAGCCGAGCGAGGGGGCGCCGGCCAGCCGCAGCAGGCCGAAGCCGGCGGCGACGGCCGAGCGGTCGCGGCGCACCAGCCGGTTGTGCAGCCGGGAGGACTCGCCGCCGCCGAGCACGGTCAGCGCCAGGTCCGCGGCGTCGGCCTCGCGGGTGCCGTCCTGCGGCAGCCGGTAGGCGGACATCAGGGCGCGGGCCGGGACGTCCTCGCGCAGCTCCTCGCGGAGCTCCTCGCCGATGACGTCCGGGAGCGAGCCGTCGCGCGGCGGCTGCTTGCCGTCGTGCGAGGGGATGGTGCCGAAGTACTTCTCGACCCAGGCGAGGGCCTGCCCGGGGTCGATGTCGCCGACGACCGAGAGGACCGCGTTGTTGGGCGCGTAGTACGTACGGAAGAAGCTCCGCGCGTCCTCCAGGGAGGCCGCGTCCAGGTCGGCCATCGAGCCGATCGGGGTGTGGTGGTAAGGGTGGCCCTCCGGGTAGGAGAGAGCGGTCATCTTCTCGAACGCCGTGCCGTAGGGCACGTTGTCGTAGCGCTGGCGGCGCTCGTTCTTGACGACGTCCCGCTGGTTCTCCATGCCCTCGTCGTCGAGCGAGGTGAGCAGGCTGCCCATCCGGTCGGCTTCGAGCCACAGCGCCAGCTCCAGCTGGTGCGCGGGCATGGTCTCGAAGTAGTTGGTGCGCTCGAAGCTGGTGGTGCCGTTGAGCGAGCCGCCCGCACCCTGCACCAGTTCGAAGTGGCCGTTGCCCGGCACGCTCGCGGAGCCCTGGAACATCAGGTGCTCGAAGAGGTGAGCCAGACCGGTACGGCCCTTGACCTCGTGGCGGGAGCCGACGTCGTACCAGAGGCAGACGGCGGCGACCGGGGTCAGGTGGTCCTCGGAGAGCACCACGCGCAGACCGTTGGCGAGCCGGTGCTCGGTCGCTGTCAGGCCGCCGGAACCGGCCTGTTGCGTGGCCGTGTGACCCATGGGCATGTACGTCCCTTCGATCGCGTGCTGAGAAGTCCTGTCACTGTATGCAAGCGTGCCGACATCTGGCGAAGTTCCCGTACGGTACGGGGCGTAGACCGCCTGCCGCCCCGCGCCGCCCGCCGTCCCCGGGGACGGCGCACGGTGCTGCCCGCGAGGGCTTGTCGCCGGGTCGCGGTCCGCCCTGTCAGTGCGGCGGTCCACAATGGTCCCCGTCAGTTCCCCGCCTCGGTAATTGAAGGAGCCGCAGCAGCGATGGCCCGCCGCAGCACGAAGACCCCGCCGCCGGAAGACTTCGAGGAGCGCATCCTCGACATCGACGTCGTCGACGAGATGCAGGGCTCCTTCCTCGAGTACGCCTATTCGGTCATCTACTCGCGGGCTCTGCCCGACGCCCGTGACGGTATGAAACCCGTGCACCGGCGCATCGTCTACCAGATGAGCGAGATGGGGCTGCGGCCCGAGCGCGGCTATGTGAAGTGCGCCCGCGTCGTCGGCGAGGTGATGGGCAAGCTCCACCCGCACGGCGACTCCTCGATCTACGACGCGCTGGTCAGGATGGCCCAGCCGTTCTCGATGCGGCTGCCGCTGGTCGACGGGCACGGCAACTTCGGCTCGCTCGGCAACGACGACCCTCCGGCCGCGATGCGTTACACCGAGTGCAGGCCGGCCGCCGCCGCCGCGCTGATGGTCGAGTCGATCGACGAGGACACCGTCGACTTCGCGCCGAACTACGACGGCCAGGAACAGGAGCCCCTGGCGCTCCCCGCCGCGTACCCCAACCTGCTGGTCAACGGCGCCTCCGGGATCGCGGTCGGCATGGCGACGAACATGCCGCCGCACAACCTGGGCGAGGTGATCGCCGCCGCCCGGCACCTGATCAAGCACCCGGCCGCCGACCTCGAAACGCTGATGCGCTTCATCCCCGGCCCCGACCTGCCGACGGGCGGCCGGATCGTCGGTCTGACCGGCATCCGGGACGCGTACGAGAACGGCCGCGGCACCTTCAAGATCCGCTCCACCGTCTCGGTCGAGACCGTCTCCGCGCGCCGCAAGGGCCTGATCGTCACCGAACTGCCCTTCACCGTCGGCCCGGAGAAGGTGATCGCGAAGATCAAGGACCTGGTCGGCGCGAAGCGCCTCCAGGGCATCGCGGACGTCAAGGACCTCACCGACCGCTCGCACGGCCTGCGGCTCGTCATCGAGATCAAGAACGGCTTCAACCCGGAAGCGGTGCTGGAGCAGCTCTTCAAGCTGACGCCGATGGAGGAGACCTTCGGCATCAACAACGTGGCGCTGGTCGACGGCCAGCCGCTCACGCTGGGCCTCAAGGAGTTGCTGGAGGTCTACCTCGACCACCGTTTCACCGTGGTGCGGCGGCGCAGCGAGTTCCGCCGCGGCAAGCGCCGGGACCGGCTGCATCTGGTCGAGGGGCTGCTGACCGCGCTCATCGACATCGACGAGGTCATCCGGCTGATCCGGTCGAGTGACAACTCCGCCGAGGCCAAGCTGGCCCTCGTCGAGCGCTTCTCGCTCTCCGACATCCAGACCCAGTACATCCTCGACACTCCGCTGCGCCGGCTGACCCGCTTCGACCGCATCGAGCTGGAGTCGGAGCGCGACAGGCTGAGCGCGGAGATCGCCGAGCTCACCCGGATCCTGGAATCCGACGCGGAGCTGCGCAAGATGGTCTCCACCGAGCTGGGCGCGGTGGCCAAGCAGTTCGGCACCGACCGGCGCACGGTGCTGCTGGAGTCCGGCGGCTCCTCGGTCTCCGCCGTCCCGTTGGAGGTTCCGGACGACCCGTGCCGGGTGCTGCTCTCCTCCACGGGCATGCTGGCGCGCACGGCCAACGGCGCGGCGTTCCCGGCCGACGGGGAGACCAAGCGCGTCAAGCACGACGTGATCGTCTCCGCGGTGCCGGCCACAGCCCGCGCCGAGGTGGGCGCGGTGCTCTCGACCGGCCGGCTGCTGCGGCTCCCGGTGATCGACCTGCCCAAACTCCCCGAGACGCACGCCGCTCCCAACCTGTCGGGCGGCGCGGCGGTCTCCGAGTTCCTCTCACTGGCCGACGGCGAGCGGCTGATCTGCCTGATCACCCTGGACGAGTCCTCGCCGGGGCTGGCGATCGGCACTGAGCAGGGCATCGTCAAGCGGGTGGTCCCCGACTACCCCGCCAATAAGGACGAGTTGGAGGTCATCGGCCTGCGGGACGGTGACCGCATCGTCGGCGCGGTCGAGCTGCGCACCGGCGAGGAGGACCTGGTCTTCATCACGGACGACGCGCAGCTGCTGCGCTACCCGGCAGGACAGGTACGGCCGCAGGGCCGCCCGGCCGGCGGCATGACGGGCATCAAGCTGACCGACGGCGCGAAGGTGATCTCCTTCGCGGCGGTGGACCCGGCGTCGGACGCGGTGGTCTTCACCGTCTCCGGCTCGCACGGCACCCTCGACGACTCGACCCAGACGGCCAAGCTCACCCCCTTCGACCAGTACCCGCGCAAGGGCCGGGCGACGGGCGGCGTGCGCTGTCAGCGCTTCCTGAAGGGCGAGGACTGCCTGATCTTCGCCTGGGCGGGCGCCACTCCGGCCCGCGCGGCGAACGCGAACGGCGTCCCGGCCGAACTGCCGGTCCCCGACCCGCGCCGCGACGGCTCGGGCATCCCGCTGGACGCGCCGGTCTCGGTGATCGCCGGGCCGGTCTGACCGGTAGGGCATGCCGGTGCGCTGCGCCGGCGCCGGTCCGACCGGTACGGAAGCGAGGGCGGGCCGGGCGAGCGGCTCGCCGTATGAGCTGTGGTCGTACGGACTATGGCTCGGCCGGGGAGAGGTGCGCGACGGCGGGATGCTGTCGCGAGCCTCTCCCCGACCGCTCACGGCACCGGCTGCGGCGGGGGCGGTCCCGTGTAGCGCGCGGCGGGGCGGATGATCTTGCTGTCCTCGGCCTGTTCGAGGATGTTGGCGCACCAGCCGACCACCCGGGCCGCCGCGAAGGTCGGTGTGAACATCTCGCGGGGCACCCCGCACAGCTCCATGACCACGCCCGCGTAGAACTCCACGTTGGTGTGCAGTTCGCGGCCCGGCTTGAGTTCGGCGAGGATCGCCTCGACGCCGGGATCAGGCGCCGTACGCCTTGGCGAGGCCGTCGTCGCCGCTGTTGCGCACATGCGACTGGGTGACCGAGGAATTGGTGACGCCCTTGCGGAAGTTGAGGCCGTCCGCGGTGACATCGCGCATCCGGGTTCCGGTGATCCTCAGGTTGTCGAACGGCCCGTCCAGCCAGAAGGCGCGCTTGGTGTGCTCGATCCACAGGTTCGAGACGGTCGAGTCGCTCAGCGCGCCGCCGACCCCGTTGACCTGGTCGCTGTCCACCCGTTCGGTGGTCTCGCCGAAGACCGCGAAGTCCGAGAGATGGACGTTCCTGCTGCCACCGCCCTCCTCCGCGTACTTGCCGTAGAAGCCGCGCCCTTGCCGGTCACCGTCGGGTACCAGAGGCCCGCGCCGTTGCGCATTCTGCGTATTTCCGCATATTTCTGCGTCTTTCCGCCGAACCCATGCGCCCCGGCGCCGACGCGCACGGTTGCGACCACCCCGCGGGTTAGGCTCGCCTTCGTGAGCACGTGTGCGACCACCTCCCGGGAACTGTCCGAATCGCTGGCCGGCACGGCGGCCGTCGCCCGGACCTGGCTCCTGATCGAACAGTCCGGCCCCTGGGGCGCCAAGGCGCTCACCTCCAGCCACCTGGACCCCGCCGTCGGCCGGGCCCTGGAAGCCGCCGCGGACGGCACCGGCGTACGCGTCGCGCTGATCCGCCGCCCCGGCCGACACGCCGACCGCCGCACCCCGGCCCGGCACCGCGCCTTCCTCGCGCACACCCTCCCCGGCCGCTCCTGGATCCGTACGACCGTGCTCCGCGACCCCGGCGAGCTGCCGGCGCTCGACTTCACCGCGCTCGGCGCGGGCCGGCACGGCGGCCTGTGGAGCGCCTACACCGGCGACCCGCTCGCCCTGGTGTGCACCAACGGCAAGCGCGACCGCTGCTGCGCGCTGCTCGGCCGGCCGCTCGCCGCCGAGCTCGCGACCGGCGGCGGCGCGGAGGTGTGGGAGGTCACCCACCTCGGCGGCCACCGCTTCTCCCCCACTCTGCTCGTCCTGCCGCACGGCTACGCGTACGGCCGCGCCGACGCGCGCGGCGTCAAGAACGCCCTCGACGCCGCTCGTCAGGGCCGGGTCGTCATAGACGGCTGCCGGGGGCGCTCCGCATGGGACCGCCCCGCGCAGGCGGCCGAGCTGGCCGTCCGGGAGCTGACGGGCGAGGACCGGGAGGAGGCGGTGCGGGTGGCGGTGTCGGTTCCGGCGTCCGGCCCGGTGTCCGGCCCGGTGTCCGGCCCGGTGTCCGGCCCGGTGTCCCTTACGGGGCCTGACCCTGTGGCCGGCGCGCCGTCCGTCCCGCCGTCTGCCGCGCCGTCCGTCCCGATGTCCGCCGCGCGGCCCGTCGGGGTGGCTGGGGTGCTGCCCTCGGCGTCCTCCGCCGCGCCCGCCTGGACCGTCACCGTCGAGCACACCGACGGGCGCGCCTGGCACGTCACCGTCGCCCAGGGCGCCGCCGAGCCGCCCCGGCCGGAGAGCTGCGGCGCGGCTCTGGGCACCCCGGCGCGGATGGACGTCCTCACGGTCCGGGCGACGGCCGGGACGTCGGCGGGCTCATCGGCCGACAGCCCGTCCTGACCCGCTCCTTCCGATCTACCCGCCCTGATCCCCTTCCGGCCCCCCGTCCCGCCCCTGCCCCGATCCGCTCGGCCGCGCCCCCTGTCGTGCGCGTTCCACCCGCGCTACGACAGCGGGGGCACCAGGAGAACGGGGCGGAACCGCAGGAGCGCCGACACGGCTCGTGACAGACAGCTCGTGACAGAAAGTCGGAATGTCGCTCCACTCCCTTTACCCTTCGTTCACATGAGCGAATCGGAATCCACCGTTCCCAGCCGGGACGGTGCGTGGCGCGGCGACGAAAGAGGCAGCAGGATGCGCATCGGCTGGCCCCGTCGTGTGTTCTCGCAGGTCCTGCTGATGCAGCTGGCCATCGCCACCGGCGTCACCGCGCTGGCCACCGGTCTGTTCCTCGCCCCGCTCAGCGCCCAGCTCGACGACGAGGCCATGCGCCGGGCGCTCGCGATCGCACAGACCACCGCCGCGCGGCCCCGGCTCGCCGAGACCCTGCGGGGCTCCAGCCCCACCCCCGAGGGGCCCGTCCAGGCCGAGGCGGAGCGGATCCGCCGCACCACCGGCGCCGAGTACGTCGTGATCATGGACGAGCACGGCGTCCGCTGGTCGCACACCGACCCCGGCCAGATCGGCCGGATCGTCTCCACCGACCCCACCGACGCCCTGGCCGGCCGGCAGATCATGCAGATCGACAACGGCACGCTGGGCCGCTCGGCCCGGGGCAAGGTCCCGCTGCGCGACGACCACGAGCGGATCGTCGGCGCGGTCTCCGTCGGCATCGCCTACGAGAGCGTCCGAGACCGGCTGCTCTCCGCCGTCCCCGGCCTGCTCGCCTACGCGGGCGGCGCGCTCGCGGTGGGCGCGCTCGCCGCCTACCTGGTCTCCAGGCGGCTCCAGCGCCGGACCCACGACCTGGCCTTCTCAGATATCTCCGCGCTGCTGGCCGAGCGCGAGGCGATGCTGCACGGCATCCGCGAAGGCGTCGTCGCGCTCGACCGGCGCGGCCGCATCCGGCTGATGAACGATGAGGCGCAGCGGCTGCTGGACCTGCGCGCCGAGGACACCGGACGGCGGCTGGACGAGGTGCTGCCGCCGGGGCGCACCACCGACGTGCTGACGGGGCGGGTGACCGGCGCGGATCTGCTGACCGTCAGCGGCAGCCGGGTGCTGGTCGCCAACCGGCTGCCGACCGATGACGGCGGCGCCGTCGCCACCCTCAGGGACCGTACCGAGCTGGAGCGCCTCGGCCGCGAGCTGGACGGCACCCGCGGGCTGATCGACGCCCTGCGCGCCCAGGACCACGAACACGCCAACCGGCTGCACACCTTGCTGGGACTGCTCGAACTGGGCCTGTACGAGGAGGCGTCGGAGTTCATCACCGAGACCGTCGGCGTACACCGGGCCACCGCTGAACAGGTCGCCGAGCGCGTCCATGACCCGCTGCTCGCCGCCCTGCTGGTCGGCAAGGCCGCCGTCGCCGCCGAGCGCGGGGTCGCGCTGCGGATCGGTACGGACACGCTGCTGCCCGACCGGGTGGTGGACCCGCGCGAGCTGGTCACCATGATCGGCAATCTGGTGGACAACGCGCTGGACGCGGCGGCCGGTTCCGCCGAGCCGCAGGTCGAGGTCGAACTGCGGGCGGAGGGGCGCACGGCGGTGCTGCGGGTCCGCGACAGCGGCCCGGGAGTCCCGGCCGACCACCGCGAACTCGTCTTCGCCGAAGGCTGGTCCACCAAGGAGCCGCCGGCGCACGGGCAGCGCGGCATCGGGCTGGCCCTGGTGCGGCGGCTCGCCGAGCGTCAGGGCGGCAGCGTGCGGGTCGGCGACCGGGAGGGCGGCGGCGCGGAGTTCACCGTCGTCCTGCCAGAGACGCTGGCCGAGGCCGCGACGGGGGGTGGGGGCGGGGGTGAGGACGGGTCCGGGGCCGGCAGCCTGACGGCGATACTGGACGGCACTCCGCCCGAAGCCCTCCCCGCAGCACGGGCCGAGCCCCGCACCGACCGACGGACGGACCGGCCGACCGGGCCTCTCGACGAGCCGCCGCTCACCACCCCGGGAGAATCACGATGATCCAGGTACTGGTCGTGGACGACGACGTACGGGTGGCCGAGATCAACGCCGCGTACGTCGCCAAGGTCGCGGGGTTCCGGGTCGCCGCCCGCGCGCACTCCGCCGCCGAGGCGCTGGCTGTGATCGAACGCGAGCCGGTCGACCTCGTGCTGCTCGACCACTACCTCCCGGACGAGACCGGGCTGGCCCTCGTCCAACGGCTGCGCCGACAGGGCCACCACACCGACGTGATCATGGTGACGGCCGCCCGCGACATCGCCACCGTCCAGGCCGCGATGCGCTACGGCGCACTCCAGTACCTGGTCAAGCCGTTCACCTTCGCCGGCCTGCGCTCCAAGCTGGAGGGCTACGCGACGTTGCGGCGCACCCTCGACGGCGGCGGCGAGGCCGAACAGTCCGAGGTGGACCGGATCTTCGGGGCGCTCGGCGGCTCGAACGCCGAACCCGCGGAGCTGCCCAAGGGCCACTCCGCGCTCACCGCCGACCTCGTGCGCCAGGTGCTGCGCGCCGCCGAGGGCCCGCTGTCCGCCCAGGAGGTCGCCGAGTTGTCCGGGCTCAGCAGGCAGACGGCCCAGCGCTATCTGAAGCTGCTGGAGCGGGCGGGGCGCATCCGGCTCTCACTCAAGTACGGCGACACCGGCCGCCCCGAACACCGCTACGTCTGGGGCGCGTCGGGCAGATGACGCCGCTGGGACCGGCGGGCACAGGCCCGGCCGGCGGGCCCAGCGGGGTCAGGCCGCCTCGTCGGATCAGGCCGCGCCGGCTCCCGTCAGCGCCCGCACCTCGGTCTCCGCGTGCTTGGCCACGTCCGCCCGCTCCCGCGAGGTGACCGTGCCCAGCCACCCGGCGAAGAAGCCGAGCGGCACGGAGACCAGCCCCGGGTTCTGGAGCGGGAAGAGGTGGAAGTCCAGGCCGGGGAAGATCGCCTCAGGGGCCCCGGAGACCACGGGTGAGAAGACCACCAGCAGCACGGCCGGGATGAGCCCGCCGTAGACCGCCCACACCGCGCCGCGCGTGGTGAAGCGCCGCCAGAACAGCGAGTAGAGCAGCGCGGGCAGATTCGCCGAGGCGGCGACCGCGAAGGCCAGGCCGACCAGGAACGCCACATTGAGGTTCTGCGCGAGCAGCCCCAGACCGATCGCGGCCCCGCCGATCCCCACTGCCGAGACCCGCGCGACTGCGACCTCGCTGCGCGGCTCGCGGTCCGTACGGCGGTGGAACGAGGCGTACAGGTCGTGCGCGACCGAAGCCGACGAGGCGAGGGTGATCCCGGCGACGACCGCGAGGATGGTCGCGAAGGCGACCGCCGCGACGACCGCGAACAGCACGGTCCCGCCGGTCGATCCGGCGCCGCCGCCGAGGTCGAGGGCGAGCAGCGGCACCGCCGTGTTCCCGGCCGCGTTGGAATTGCGCACCGTGTCGGAGCCGAGGATCGCGGCGGCGCCGAAGCCGAGCACGATCGTCATCAGGTAGAAGCTGCCGATCAGGCCGATCGACCAGACCGCCGAGCGGCGGGCGGCGCGCGCGGTGGGCACCGTGTCGAAGCGGGACAGGATGTGCGGCAGCCCGGCGGTGCCCAGGACGAGCGCGAGGCCCAGGCTGATGAAGTCCAGCCGGGCCGTCCAGTCGCCGCCGTACCGCAGCCCGGGTGCGAGGAAGGCCCGCCCGTGGCCGCTGCGGTCGGCAGCCGCGCTGAGCAGGGCGTTGAAGTCGCCGTGGAAGCGCAGCAGGACGAGCACGGTGAGCGTGACCGCGCCGCCCATCAGCAGCACGGCCTTGACGATCTGGATCCAGGTCGTCGCCCGCATGCCGCCGAAGGCGACGTAGACGACCATCAGCGCGCCGACCCCGATCCCCGTCCAGGTGCGGGCGCTCGGGCCGGAACCGCCGAGCAGCAGGGCCACCAGACTGCCCGCGCCGACCATCGGCGCGACCAGATACAGGACCGAGACGACGACCGACGAGGACCCGACCGCGATCCGGACGGGACGCTCCCGCATCCGGGCCGCGACGACGTCGGCCAGGGTGTACCGGCCGCAGTTGCGGACGAGTTCGGCCACCAGCATGAGGACGACGAGCCAAGCGACCAGGAAGCCGACGGAGTACAGCAGCCCGTCGTATCCGAAGAGCGCGATGAGCCCGGAGATGCCGAGGAAGGAGGCGGCGGACATGTAGTCGCCCGCGATGGCGAATCCATTCTCCATCGGGGAGAACAGCCGCCCGCCCGCGTAGAACTCCTCCGGCGAGCCGTGCCGGTTCCGGCTCACCCAGGTGGTGATCCCCAGGGTGACGGCGATGAACGCGCTGAACAGCAGCAGCGCCAGGGTCTGGTGGTCACCGGTCAACGGAGTTGCTCCCCTGTCGTCGGCGCGCTCGCCCGCGCGGTCGTCTGCTGAGCCGCCGCCTGGTGAGCCGCGAGCCGCGCCGACTGCTGGGCCGACTGACGCGTGTGCATGGTCACGACCCATCGGAGATCGAGCGCCGCCCGGTCCCGACGCAGCCGCGCGTGGCGCGCGTACGCCCAGGTGAGCAGGAAGGTGGTGGCGAACTGGCCGAGCCCGGCGAGCATCGCGACGTTCACCACGCCGGTCACCGGACGGGCCATCAGGCCCGGAGCGGTGGTCGCCGCGATGACGTACGCGAGGTACCACGCGAGGAAGCCGATGACGGTGGGGACGACGAAGCGGCGGTAGCGGCGGCGCACTTCCTGGAAGGCGGCGCTGTTGTGCACTTCGAGGTAGATATCGGCGGCGGAGTCCGGGGCGGAGGGCGCGGGAGCGTGCGCGCCAGTGTGCGTACGGACGTTCGCGCCGGAGTTCGCCGGGGAGTTCGGGCCGGCGGCCGGTCCGGTGTGAGCGGCCGGGCCGGCGTGAGGAGCGGGCTCCATACGGGCGGCACCGCCCCCGGCGGCGGCCCGGTACACGGCAGGCGCATCCGACCAGGAGGCCCCTGCGACGGGCTCGGAGGCCCGCGAGGTCCCGGACGGCTCCGCAGCGGCGTCACGGCGCCGTTGGGGCGCGGGCAGGGGGGCCACCACGAGGCCCGGCACCGGGGCAGTCGCCCAACCCGGCACCGGAGGAGCCCCGGACGGGGCGGACGGCGCGACCGCTGCGGATTCACCCGAATCCGCCACCTGCGACGACTGCTCCACCGGTGACGGCTGCGGTACCTGCCGCGTCCTCGGCAGCAGCGGCTGCTGCTGCGACTGCTCCGATTGCGGTGGTTGTGGCGGCTGAGCCCCTTCGTCGGCGGGCTCACCGACGGACTCGCCCAGCCCCGAGGCGATCACGTCGTACCAGGGATCGTCCAGCCGAACCGTTCCGGCATCACGCCCGTCGTGCTTCTCCACCGAACTCTCCTTGTTCCGCGGCCTCATTGGCCGCGTGCTCAAGGATGGACAGAGCGGGAAGATCCAGGACTCTTCAATACCTCGGCTTCACCCCATTAGGTGACGGACGTACCGGGCGGTTGTGCGAGGCCGTGCAGATACGCGTAACGCATCGCCTGGGAGCGGTCGCGGACACCGGTCTTGGCGAAGAGTTTGTTGATGTGCGTCTTCACGGTGGCGACGCTGACATGCAGCGCCCGCGCGATCTCCGGGTTGGACAGTCCCTCGGCGACCAGCGACAACACCTGCGCCTCGCGCGCGGAGAGCCCGTCCGGCAACTCTCCCGGCAACCGCCCGGCGGACGGCGCGGACGGACTTGCGGCCAGTGCGTTCACTCCGGCCGGGGCGTCCGGACCGGAGAGCCGCTCCAGCAGCAGCCGTTGGATCCTCGGCGACAGCCCGCCCTCGCCCGACATCACGGCCGCCACGGCCCGTACGATCTCGTCGCCGCCGGCGTCCTTGGTCAAATAGCCGCGCGCACCGGCCCGCAGCGCGGGGAAGATGGAGTCGTCGTCGGCGTAGGTGGTCAGCACCACGACCTGGGTGGCCGGGTACTCGGACCGGATCCGGCGGGTCGCCTCGACGCCGTCGCAGCGCGGCATCCTGAGGTCCATCAGCACCACGTCCGGGGCGCGTTCGGCGACGAGCCGCACCGCCTCCTCGCCGTCCGCCGCCGCCCCGACGACCTCGATGCCCGGCAACAGCCCCAGCAGCATCACAATCCCCTCGCGGACCACGGTCTGGTCATCGGCCACGACCACACGCGCCGTCTTCGCCACCGTCATGCCGGCACCCGCAAGCGCACCACGAGACCCTCCTCGGCAGGGCCGGACTCCAGCGATCCACCGAGCAGTTCGGCGCGCTCCCGCATCCCCAGCAGACCGTACCCGGCTCCGGACGATCCGAGATCACCCGGCGTTCCGTCACCGCCCCAGTCCCGCACCTCCAGGCTCACTTCGCCGTCCAGGTAGTCGAGCCGCAGTTCGGTGCGGGCTCCCGGCGCGTGTTTGCGGACGTTCGTCAGCGCCTCCTGCGCGACCCGCCGCACCGCGAGCCCCGCCTCCGGCGGCACCCGACGAGGCTCCCCCACCGCCGCGAAGGCCACCCCCTGGGACTCGGTCAACTCCCGGAGGAATTCCTCGACCGGGGTCATCTCACCACGCAGCGCGGACAGCGCCTGCCGGGTCTCGGCCAGCCCCTCGCGCGCCATCCCGCGCGCCGCGACCACCCGCTCCAGGATCTTGTCCCGATCCGCGCCCCGCTCGATGAGCAGCCGCGCCGCCTCCAGGTGCACCATCTGCGCGGACAGGCTGTGCGCGAGCACGTCGTGGATCTCGCGGGCGATCCTGGCGCGCTCCGCGAGCGCCGCCGACTCGGCCTCGGCGGTGCGCGCGGCCCGCTCCTGGACCAGCATCCGCATCGTGTTCCCGCGCGCCTCCGCGTCGAGCCGCAGGACGTATCCGGCCAGCGCCAGTCCGGCGGTGGTCGTCAGCGTCGTCAGCCAGGCGTCCGTGTCGACCAGTGCGTAGGCCGACAGCGCCACCAGCGTGCAGGGAATCGCCGCGGCGATCGGCAATCGCTCCATCGCCGTGATCGCCAGCGCGCACCAGAGCACGGTCGCCACGAGTACCGCGTCCGCCTGCTGCGCGGCCAGCGCCGCGCCCATCAGCAGCGCCAGCAGCGTCACCGAGGGCCACAGCCGGTGTTCCACCGTGAACCGGTAGAAGCCCCAGGCCGCCGCCGCGCAGCCGATGATCACCAGCGCGGAGACCGCAGCGTGCCACCCCTGGAACGCCACGCCGGACAGCGCGCTCCACAGCACCCCGCCCAGCAGCAGGACCCGCACGGCCCAGCTGATCGCGCGTCGGGAGCGCGCCATTCCCGCCCGGGAGAGCGCCTCCCGGGAAGGCCACTCGGTCCAGATGCTCGTGGGCACGTACGGTCCCTCCGCCTCTGCCATCCCGGCTCAGCCGACGGCACTGACACGGTACGACGGCGTGGCCGAGCGGGCCCGCCGGAGCAGCAGGCCGGTGCGCACCAGCAGTGTCGCGGCCAGTGCGAGCAACATCCCACCGCGGCCCTGCTGAATCCCCGCCAGCACGCCGAGCCCGTACGTCCCCGCCCGCACCGCTATCCCGCCGAGCCAGACCGCCGCGGTCGCTCTGGTCCCCCGCGACCACACGGCGCCGTCCGGCGTGGTCCACACCCTGGCGCTCCACGCCCAGGCCGCCCCCATCGCCACGCCCGTCAGCACCTCGGCGGCCAGCAGCCCGACCGCCCACGCCTGCTGCCCCGGGTCGATCAGCCCCGGCTCCCGGACCGCCAGGAAGACGAGGACGGCCGGCAGCACCCACCAGCGCTTGTCGTCGGCCACCAGCTGCGGCTTGAACTGCCGCGCGAGCACCAGCCCCACCACTGCGACGATCACCAGGACATCGGTCATACCGGACATGAGCTGGGCCTCCACAGCGCGACGAACAGCGAGAGCGAACTACGCATTCGACGTTATGGGGCCCGGCCGCCGGGCGAATCGGCGCAGGGGTTGGCTCCGGGTGGATCACGGGTGGAAAAAGCCCCTCCACCCACGGGTGGAGGGGCTTTCACCGACCCGACAGAACGGACCCAGGGGACCCGGAGACCCGCAGGCCCGGCGGACCCTCAGGTCCCAGTGGACTCAGACGTCGATCCGGGACCGGTCCAGGCTCGCGGCCGAGCTGGTGATGAACTCCTTGCGCGGCGCCACCTCATTGCCCATCAGCAGGTCGAAGGCGCCCTCGGCGGCCTCCAGGTCGCTGATGTTGATCCGGCGCAGCGTGCGGAACCGCGGATCCACGGTGGTCTCCGCGAGCTGGTCGGCGTCCATCTCGCCCAGGCCCTTGTAGCGCTGGATGCTCTCCTTGATGCGGACGTTCTTGCGCTGGAGCTCCAGCAGGGTCGTCCGCAGTTCGGCGTCGGAGTAGGTGTAGATGTACTTGTCCACACCCTTCTTCGGGTTGGTCAGCTCGACCCGGTGCAGCGGCGGCACGGCCGAGAAGACGCGGCCCTGCTCGACCATCGGCCGCATGTAGCGCTGGAACAGCGTCAGCAGCAGACATCGGATGTGCGCCCCGTCCACATCGGCGTCCGCCAGGAAGATCACCTTGCCGTAGCGCGCCTGGTCGATGTCGAAGGTCCGGCCGGACCCGGCTCCTATGACCTGGATGATCGCTCCGCACTCGGCGTTCTTGAGCATGTCGGAGATGGACGACTTCTGGACGTTGAGGATCTTGCCGCGAATCGGCAGCAGGGCCTGGAACTCCGAGTTCCGCGCCAGTTTGGCCGTACCGAGCGCCGAGTCGCCCTCGACGATGAACAGCTCGCTGCGCTCCACATCGTCGCTGCGGCAGTCGGCCAGCTTGGCGGGCAGCGAGGAGGACTCCAGCGCGGTCTTCCGGCGCTGCGCGTCCTTGTGCTGCCGGGCCGCGATGCGGGTGCGGGCCGCGGCGACGACCTTCTCCAGCACCGCCCGCGCCTGCTGCTTGGTGTCGCGCTTGCTGGAGGTCAGGAACTCCTTGAGCTCCTTGGCCAGCACATTGGCGACGATCCGGGCGGCGGCCGAGGTGCCCAGCACCTCCTTGGTCTGGCCCTCGAACTGCGGCTCGGCCAGACGCACGGTGACCACCGCCGTCAGCCCCTCCATCGCGTCGTCCTTGTTCACGTCGTCCTCGGCGACCCGCAGCAGCTTGCCGGCCCGCAGCGCCTCGTTGACGGTCTTGGCCAGCGAGCGTTCGAACCCGGAGACGTGGGTGCCGCCCTTGGGGGTGGCGATGATGTTGACGAAGGACTTGAGGTTGGTGTCGTAGCCGGTGCCCCAGCGCAGCGCGATGTCGACGCCCAGTTCCCGGGTGACCTCGGTCGCGGTCATGTGCCCGCGGTCGTCGAGGACCGGGACGGTTTCCTTGAAGGAACCCGTTCCGGACAGCCGCAGTACGTCGCAGACGGCCTTGTCCTGCGAGAGGTACTCGCAGAACTCGCTGATGCCGCCGTCGTAGCGGAAGGTCTCCTCGGTCGGCTTCTCGCTCTCCAGGCCGCGCTCGTCCCGTACGACCAGGGTGAGCCCGGGCACCAGGAAGGCGGTCTGCCGGGCGCGCCCGTAGAGCGTCTCCAGGGCGAGCTTGGCGTCCTTGAGGAAGATCTGCCGATCGGCCCAGTAGCGGACCCGGGTACCGGTGCGGCTCTTCGCCACCTTGCGGCCCTTGAGGAGTCCGCTGTTGGGGTCGAACGGCGCGTCGGGGCCGGATTCGGTGAAGATGCCGGGGGTGCCGCGGCGGAAGCTGATGGAGTGGGTGTGGCCGTTGCGGTCCACCTCGACGTCGAGCCGCGCGGACAGCGCGTTGACGACGGAGGCGCCGACGCCGTGCAGACCGCCGGAGGCCGAGTAGGAGCCGCCGCCGAACTTGCCGCCGGCGTGCAGCTTGGTCATCACCACTTCGATGCCCGACAGTCCGGTCTTGGGCTCGATGTCGACGGGGATGCCCCGGCCGTTGTCGCGCACCTCGACGGAGCCGTCCTCATGCAGGACGACGTCGATCCGGTCGCAGTAGCCGGCGAGGGCCTCGTCGACGGAGTTGTCGATGATCTCCCAGAGGCAGTGCAGCAGGCCGCGGCTGTCCGTGGAGCCGATGTACATGCCGGGCCGTTTGCGGACCGCTTCCAGCCCCTCCAGGACGAGCAGGTGCCGCGCGGTGTAGTTGGAACCGTCACGGTCTGCTCCGGTAAGCAGCGCACTGGACGGCACGGACGTCTCGGCGGTCACGCGTTTCGCTCCTCGCTGAATTTCTGGCTGGCCCGCGGAGTGCGATTCACCTGCGTGTTTCGCCCGACACGGGCTCGGTCGTGGCTGGTTCCCCGGTCAGAGGGTACCGAGGCCGAACGGGGCCGCTGCCACGCGACCCGTGGAGACGCCTCACGCCAGTCCCTTTTTAGCATGTATGTTCGATAAACCGAAGGGGTGAAGCACACATCACGTTCCCTTCGAGGCATGAACCATTTAGGCTCCGGGCACGTCCTCTTTAACAACCCGGCAAGCCGGCCGGGGGGACGCCACCCACACAAGCAACGCGAAACCGTAAATCGACGCACTACGGCACATTCGCCGCCAACCGGCATCATCCGGCCACCTCGGGAAGAAGTTTCGAGGAAAAGCCACGAGCGGGAACGTTTTCGGCCTGGTTGGATGTTGACCCTGGTACGACAGCTCGTCGAGCTAGAGAAGAGGCGACGTGACTACTGTTCTGACCCCCGCGAGCCCCCTGACGGCCGCTGACCGCTGCGACCGGTGCGGCGCCCAGGCATACCTGCGCGTTGTACTCGTGAGCGGCGGCGAACTGCTCTTCTGCGCCCACCACGGCCGCAAGTTCGAGCCAGAACTCAAGAAGATCGCCGCGGAAATACAGGACGAGACGGAGCGGCTCACCACACGCCCGGCGTCATCGACCGAAGAGGAACACTGACACATCGCATCCACGACGAGCGAGAACCGGCCCAGGGCCGGAAAGCGGGCGGCCACCCCGGCCAAACGAGGGTGACCGCCCGCACTCGTACGCTCCGTGGCGCCCTGTGAGGGTGCTCACACTCCTCCAGGGGTCGCCGGCGGAATGTCGTCAGCCGCTCGCGACCACCTCGTCGGCCACCGCCGAGAACCGCGTGTAGACCCCGGGACTGCCCGCTTCACCGCAGCCGCTCCCCCAGGAGACCAGGCCGATCAGCCGACCTCCCGCGATCAGCGGTCCGCCACTGTCGCCCTGACAGGCGTCGCTCCCGCCGCTCCGTAGCCCCGCGCACAGCATCGTGCCGGCTCCGTACGTGCCCTCGGGGCCGCCCGGATAGGCCCGCGCGCAATCGGCGTCCGGGAGGACCCGCACTCGCGCTTCCCGGAGCGTCTGGGCGTAGTCACCGCGGCCCGTCCTGTCTCCCCAGCCGTACACCGCCGCGGCGGTTCCCGACCGCTCCGCCGGGTCGCCCCGCCGGGCCACGGGGATCACATGGCCGGCCGACACCGGCTCGGCCAGCGTGAGCACAGCCACGTCCCCAGCGTTGGTCACGCTGTCGTACTTCGGATTGACCCGGACCCGCAGCACCGCCAGCTCCTGGCCGTCGGCGCGCCGCAAATCACCGCGGTCGACCAGCACCCGCAGGTCCGGCACCTTGGACGGGTCCGCGCCGAGCACCTCCCGGCCCATGCAGTGCGCCGCCGTGACCACCTTGGTCGGGGCGACCACGACCGCCCCGCAGAACTGGCCCGAGCGGGGCTTCCCGAAGTGCGCCCGACTGGACAGCGCCACCACCCAGGGGTGGTCGGCCACCCGAACGGGGTGCCCGCCGACGACGACCCGGTCCGCCACCGCCGTACCGGGCGCGGCGAGCACCAGACCGAGGACCGGCGCGAGCACTCCGAGCAGCACGCGGGAAATGGGTCGCATGGAGCCTCCTGACTCTGTGATGCGGTATGCATACCCAGAGTGAGACACTATCGCCCGCGCCGCACCCCGAAACACCTCGGGCTCGCGATCTCCGAGGAGTCCGCGAGCCCGAGGCGTCGTCGTGCAGCAGTCAGGTCTAGTCGAGGTAGTCCCGCAGAACCTGGGACCGGGACGGGTGCCGGAGCTTCGACATCGTCTTGGACTCGATCTGGCGAATACGCTCACGCGTCACGCCGTAGACCTTGCCGATCTCATCCAGCGTCTTGGGCTGGCCGTCGGTGAGACCGAAGCGCATGGAGACCACGCCCGCCTCGCGCTCACTGAGCGTGTCCAGAACCGAGTGCAGCTGCTCCTGGAGGAGCGTGAAGCTGACCGCGTCGGCCGGGACGACCGCTTCGGAGTCCTCGATGAGGTCACCGAACTCGCTGTCGCCGTCCTCACCCAGGGGGGTGTGGAGGGAGATCGGCTCACGGCCGTACTTCTGGACCTCGATGACCTTCTCGGGGGTCATGTCGAGTTCCTTGGCCAGTTCCTCCGGGGTGGGCTCGCGGCCCAGGTCCTGGAGCATCTGGCGCTGGACGCGCGCGAGCTTGTTGATGACCTCGACCATGTGCACCGGGATACGGATGGTGCGGGCCTGGTCGGCCATCGCGCGGGTGATCGCCTGCCGGATCCACCAAGTGGCGTACGTGGAGAACTTGTAGCCCTTGGTGTAGTCGAACTTCTCGACCGCGCGGATCAGACCGAGGTTGCCCTCCTGAATGAGGTCCAGGAAGAGCATGCCGCGGCCGGTGTAACGCTTGGCCAGCGAGACCACCAGGCGCAGGTTCGCCTCGAGAAGGTGATTCTTGGCGCGCCGGCCGTCCTCGGCGATGATCTCCAGCTCGCGCTTCAGCTTCGGCGCGAGCTTGTCCGCGTTGGCGAGCTTGTCCTCGGCGAACAGGCCGGCCTCGATGCGCTTGGCGAGCTCGACCTCCTGCTCCGCGTTGAGGAGCGGGACCTTGCCGATCTGCTTGAGGTAGTCCTTGACCGGGTCGGCGGTGGCGCCGGCCACCGCGACCTGCTGCGCGGGCGCGTCGTCATCGTCGTCGTCGGAGAGCACGAAGCCCTCGGACTCGGGCTTGTCGGCGGCGGCCTTGGCGGGGGTGGTCTCCTCGTCCTGCTCTTCGCCGTCGTGCTCGTCGGCCTCCTTCGAGGCCGCCTTCCGCCCGGCGGTCTTCTTGGCCACGGCCTTCTTCGCGGTGGCCTTCTTGGCGACAGTCTTCTTCGCGGTGGCCTTCTTGGCCGTCGCGGCGGACTCGTCGGTCGCGCCGTCGGCGACCTCGGTGTCAGCGGTGTCCGCGCGGGGGGCGGCCGTCTTTGCGGCGACAGTCTTGGTCGCGGTGCGCTTCGCCGGGCTCTTGGCTGGGACGCTCTTCCGGGTGCGCTTGGGTGCCTCCGCGGCACTGACCATGAGCGTCACACCCTCTTCGTCGAGGACTTGGTTGAGGCCGCGCAGAACGTTCTTCCACTGGGTTGGCGGAATCTGGTCAGCCTCGAAGGCCCGGCGCACGTCATCGCCGGCGATCTGCCCCTCAGCCTTTCCCCGCTCGATGAGCGCCATCACAGACTCGGATTCGGCGATCTCCGGCGGGAGCGTACGGGATGTGCTGGCCGACACGAACAACCTCTCGGAACGATGGAAACGGCTTCCGGCCCCGTCCATGATGGACCGGAGCCGACGACCACCGGCAAGGATGAACCGGCGGCGCGGGTGGAGCCCCGGAAAAGAAACAGCGTCGCGAGCGACACCGGCATTCCCTTCGCGGCTACCACCTCTTAGGTCATCGCGCTGCCCGGAAGAGTGTTACGCCCAATCCGCGTGGCCCGAGTCACACCGCATATCACTACAGACAGTATGAAAACAGAAGCTATCCCCCGACAACGCCGTCGCCGGACCCCCGCGCCAGGGCCCGGCGACACCACACAGGACGGCCACGGCGCGCGGCCGGTGTGCAGTCAGTGCTCGCGCGGGGCGGGCACCACATGATCGGCGGGACCGGCGCCGGCGGCCTCGGGGTGTGCGACGAGGAGTTGGCGCATAGCCGCCTCCGCGCCCGCCGCGTCCCCGCTGCCGACCGTGTCCACGATCCGCAGGTGGTGGCCGACGACCGTCTCGCTGGGGCGCTCGCACCCGGCGGTCGGGGCGCCGGAGACCTGGAGCGCGGACGAGACGATGGCGGACAGGTGCTCCAGCATCCGGTTGCCGCCGACCTGCAGCAGCAGCGAGTGGAACTCGGCGTCGGCGCGGGAGAAGGTGAGCGCGTCGCCCTGCGCCACCGCGTGCCGCATGATCTCGGCCATGTCGGCGAGACGCTGCTGAACGTCCTCCCGGCCGTGACCGGCCGCCAGCCGGGCCGCGAGCGGCTCGATCGTCCAACGCAGCTCGCACAGCTCGCGGCGCTGGTCGTCACGCTGCGGCCCGAAGGCCCGCCACTCGATGATGTCCGGGTCCAGCAGATTCCAGTCGCTGACCGGCCGGACCCGGGTGCCCACATTGGGCCGGGCACTGACCAGGCCCTTGGCCTCCAGGACACGCAGCGACTCACGGACGACGGTGCGGGAGACCTCGAAACGCTGGCCGATCTCCTCGGGTACGAGCGGTCGGTCGGCGCCGAGATCGCCGGAAACGATCATCTGACCGAGCTGCTGGACGAGTTGGCCGTGCAGGCCGCGTCCGCGGCTGCCGGTCGAGCGTCGGCCCATTCGGCCCAGATCCGCGTCGGCGCCGTCCCAGGAAGGGGCGCCCGCGCGGCCGGCGCCGGGGGCGCCCGCGTAGGGGTAGCGGTCAAGCTCGCCCGAGCCTGCGAGGCCGGAGTCGGCGGGGCGAGCCGAGGTCATCATCGTGTGCGCAAGGGTACTCACGCATCCTTTGTCGGCGACACCTTGCGGACCCTTGAGGTCTTTGCTGAAAAGCACACGAAAGGGTGATCGCCCATCACCTCACAATTGACGCTTTATCGCAAAGAACCGGGCGTTCCTCGGGTTGTTGTGGACACCTGGGCGTATGCGGCATCCCCCGCCCCGCGGCCCCGCTAGCATGCCCCGCCGCGCAGCGCGGTGAGGACGTACGCGCAGAGCAGCGCGGTGAGCGACAGCGCCATGGCCCCGCCCACGGGCTGCGAGGCGAACCGGGCCGCGACGGACACCCCGTCGTCGAGACCGGACGGCCACTGCACCAGGGCCGCCGACCGGAGTCGTGCGGGCAGTCCGATCAGCGGCTCGGCGGCGGGGCCCGCGAACCTCCGCACCGCGGGGACCACCAGGACCGGCACCGCCATCACGGCCGCCAGCCCCAGCACGGTGGAGCGGAAGACGCCTGCGGCCAGCAGGCCCGCCCAGCCGCAGCATGCCGGGATCCGGGCCGGGGCCAGCGCCGGTGCCGGGCCGCGGCGCGGCCGTCGGTGCGGGTGAGCGATTCGGTGCGGCAAGTGTCACCGATCTCGTCGGCCAGTTGGTGCACGAGGACGCTGCGCCGGTAGGCGGCGTCCCCGACAGCCGCGCAGCTGCTGCCGTAGACGACGATGCGGCTGTCGCCGTCGCGTACGACTTCCAGCGGGCGCTCGGCGGCGCGCGACTCACTGGTCAGCAGCGCGGCGAGCCGGTCGGCGTGCGGGGTGCTGACCGCGACGCGGCGGCGCAGCCGGGTACGAGCGAAGTCGGCAGCCTCCTGGTCGGCGACGAGCCGGCCCGCATCGATGGTGACGACCTGATCGGCCAGGCGGACCGCGTCCCGGGAGTCGCGGGCGGTGATCAGGACGGCACCGACCTGGGCCGCGTAGCCGCGCAGCAGCCCGTGCAGCCAGGCCGTCTCGCGGGGCGAGAGGTCGTGGGCGGGTTCGTCGAGCAGGAGGGTGTGCGGGTCGCCGAGAAGGGCCGCGGCCAGACCGAGCCTGCGGTCCATGCCGAGCGAGAAGGCGCCGAGGCGGTGGTCGGCGAGCTCGCTGAGGCCGACGAGTTCGAGGACGTCCCCGGCCCGGCCGGCGGGGATGCCGGCGGCGGCGCTGAGCATCCGCAGGTGGCCGCGCGCGGTGCGCGCCGGGTTGCCGGGGACGTCACCGAGCAGCACGCCGAACTCACGCGCGGGGTGCGGCACCCGGCGCAGCGGGCGGCCGTCGAAGAGTGCGACGCCGCGGCCGGCTGGAGTCGCAGCATCAGCCGCAGGGCGGTGGACTTGCCCGCTCCGGGAGTGCCGTGCAGGACGGTGACGCGGCCGGGACGTGCTTCGAAGGTGAGGTCGTTCACGACCGGGGGACGGCCGCGGCGGAGCGTACTGGTCAGTCCGATGGCCTGGATCATCGCTTCTCTCGCAAGGCGTGAGACCGCTCGGGGGAACGTGCGGACGCGGGGAGTAGGGGGACGACGGGATAAATATAGCCCCATATGTACCGATTTCCACGCAGTGCGCGTCGCCCTGGCAACCCCTCGTGTCACACCTCGGGGCGCAGCATCGGCGGATTGAGCAGCGTCGCGCCCCCGGCCTGGAACAACTGGGCCGGACGGCCGCCCTGACGTGTCGTCGTACCGCCGGTGGGCAGCAGGAATCCCGGTGTGCCGGTCACCTTGCGGTGGAAGTTGCGCGGATCGAGCGCGACGCCCCACACCGCCTCGTACACCCGGCGCAGCTCGCCGACAGTGAACTCCTGCGGGCAGAACGCGGTGGCGAGCGAGGAGTACTCGATCTTGGAGCGGGCCCGCTCCACACCGTCCGCGAGGATCCGGGCGTGATCGAAAGCGAGCGAGGCCGCCTGCTCGCTGTCCCGGCCGGGGCCGCCGTCCTGAACGAGCAGGGTCTCCACCGGAGCCCAGCGCGCGCTGTTCGCATCGCCGCCCGCCGTGGGGGCGGGCAGGTCGGGAGCGAGCACCAGATGGGCGACGCTCACCACCCGCATCCGGGGATCGCGCTTCGGATCGCCGTAAGTGGCAAGTTGTTCGAGATGGGCGCCGTGGGCGGCGACCGGGCCGCTCGGCGGGTGGGCGTGGAGTCCGGTCTCCTCGGCCAGCTCCCGGCCGGCGGCGGCGGACAGGTCTTCATCAGCCCGCACGAAACCACCGGGCAGCGCCCACCGTCCCTGGAACGGCGCTTCACCACGGCGGACGGCGAGCGCGCACAGCGCGTGCCGTCGCACGGTGAGCACGACCAGGTCGACGGTGACAGCGAAGGGCGGGAAGGCCGACGGGTCGTAGGGCGGCATGGCGCGATCATAGTCGTCCGCCTGACGATAAACAGGCCCTTGGACACCACGGGGCGGGACCAGGAACCCCGGACGGTTCCGTCCACCACTTCACACCCCAGCCGTCTGCCACTTCACACCCCCAGTTGCAGGCCGTCGGCGGCCTCCTCGACCATGCCCATACCGAGCCGGCTGATCCGTACCGCGAACGGCTGCTCGGCCACCCGCAACTCGGTGAACTGCAACGCGCCCAGCGGAGTGCTGCCCATCGGCCGCACCGCGACCGTCCCGCCGGGCACATCCGGGCGGATACCGGCGGGCACGGTGAGCAGTTGGACCGCGCCGGCCGCCGCCACCGCGGCCGGACGACAAGCCGCGGGATGCGGTAACGGGGCGCCCCCGGAGACCCGCTGCTCTCCCGCGTACATCTCCGGCAGCCGGTGGCCGAACGCCCCGGCCGCGTCGAGGACCCCGTGCAACAGCGCGCCCGCCTCCTTCTCGTAGCCGGCGACGGCCAGCCCCGCGACGGCGACGGCCGTCTCCTGAACCCGGACCGCGCCGCTGCGATGGCCGAACGGGTTGTACCCGGCCTCCTTGGCGCCGAGGCTTCGCAGCCCCCAGCCGGGGTCCAGGGCCGGACCGCCGAGCAGCCGGGCCAGTTGTCCGGTCCGCACCGTGCCGAGCAGCCCCTCGGCGAACACGCCACCGCCCAGCAGCCCGGTGTCGAGAAGCTGCGCGGCCGTGGATCCCAGTTGCGCCACCGGTCTTCCGTCAGGTGTCCTGAGCGCCGCCGGCCGGCCGCCACCGCGGTCCTCGACCCAGAGGTCCGCACGGAAACGGTCCCGCAGCGCCGCCGCCCAATCACGCCAGCCCGACGCTCCCGGACGGCCGTAGGCCGCGAGCAGGTCCGCACCGAGCAGCGCCGCCCGGTGCGCGTGGGCCAGCACCTCGCAGCGGTAGGGGCCGCCGGGGGCCGGGTCCGGGAGGTAGCCGCCGTCCCCCGGTACGGTGCGCAGCCAGCGCAGACAGCGCTCGGCGACCGGCAGCAGCCGCTCGGTCTCGTGCTCCGGCAGCCCCCAGCGCCGGGCCTCGGCCAGCAGGACGGGGAACAGCAGGGTGGCTTCGACACCCGTGCAGCTCGGCGGGGCGTGCGGCCCGGTGTGCCGCAGCGGGCCGGGGACGCGGCCGGCCTCCGGCCCCGTCCCGGCGACCTGGGTGCGGGCCAGGGCGCGGAGCGTGCCGGCCGCGAGGCGGGCGCCGAGCGGCAGCATCATCCTGGCGGCCCACAGCGCGTCCGCGGGAGCGAGGCCGCAGCGCCAAGGCGCTCCTGCGGCCAGGTACGCGTCCGCCGGGTATCCCGGGGCCCTGAGCAGCAACGCCCGCAGGTCGTCGAGGCTTTCGACGGGGCGAGGGGGTAGAGGGGTGGATGCCTGGCACTCGCTGCGCTCCCTGGGAGGATTTCGGGCTCGGGCGGATTCCGCCATGTAGGTGAACGGCGGGGCCGGTGCCCAGGACACGGCGGGCGGCCGTCGGGGCCGGGATCCGTCATCGCGGGCTCCGCACTCCGCGCGGCCCCGGACGACGCCGCGCGCGGTCCCCCGAGCCGGGCCCGGTCCGGGCCCGCGGACCGGACTGCCCGCCGGGCCTTCCGTGTCCACCTGGCTTTCCCGGTGCTGCCGGCCCACTCTGCCTCCGCGGTGGCCCGGCTGCCCCGCAGGAGGCGCCGGAGGAGGCGCCGGAGGAAGCCTCGCCGAGGGGCGTCACGGCCGTTGTGCGGCCCTCGGGGTCCGTCTCGGTCACCGAGGTCGGGGGCTCCTCCGCGCGGCCTTCGGCGGCGCGCGCCTGGCGCAGGCAGCGGCGCAGCGGTTCCGGGTCCAGACCCTCGTTGCAGGCGGTGTGCAACAGACGGGCGAAGACGTAGTCCGGGTCAGCCCGCAGAGCGCGGCCGAGAGCCACCCGCGCCGCCGTCTCCTCCCCGGTCGACCTTCTCTGCACTAAACGAGTGGTAGCTGGTGCGGGATAGATCAGTGGTGGGGGAAGTGCGTCAGCAGGAAGAGCGCGAGCCCTGTCACCAGTTGCATGCGGATACGCGCTTCAAGGGCATTCGAGAATCCTGGGTGGGATCCACCGGTATGAAGGATGTTCCAGATGCCAGCCAGCATGCGACCACCATCCCCCGCGGGCAACGGATTACCCAAAGTCACATCGGGTTGCGGGTTCTTCTCATCGATCCAGAGGGTCTGGAGAGCTCTACCCCCCTGGCCCGCGTGTGCTGTGGGCTGGTAGTCGGTGTGATCCGCCGCCAAGCAGACGAGAAGGCTTTCAAAAGCACTGCGCAGTTCTGCATTCGCCGAGGTGGGCACCTGGTCCGCCAGGTGACGAATAGCCTGCGTGTAGTGGGCTTCGGCAACATCGTAGCCGCGCCGCCTGAGCTCTTCTTGGAGGACGGTCATCTCCTCGTGGAGCGGAGCAACGGCAGAGTCGTATGGCCGGATCTCTCCGACGTAGCCAAGATCTTCTCCGGGCTGCATCATCAGCTCGTAGCCGTCGCTGCGGAGGCTCTCCTTGAGATCCTGCCAAAGCTCGTGTTCCCAGCAGTAGCGGACGAGACCAGCGGTGAAGGCGAGGAGGGCTTTGTGGGCCTCGTTGTCACCGTGGTTCGCTCGCTTCTGTGCCGCGAACAGGGTTTTGGTCAAAATTGCATGCCTGGTGGGCCTGAGGTCGGGGGCTTCGCTGCAGACCTCCGAGTCCAGCAGCAGGTCCTGGAGGTTGTTCTTGCTGACCTCACGAGCAATCTGGATCAGTCGGCCAATGGTTTTCCCAGACAAGGTGTTCATGCCGTTCAGTTTCGACCTTGCGGAACGACAGCGCATCACGATTCAGGGAGAGGGCCTCGGCGAAGGAAAGCCCAGGTTCACGGGGCCCCCGCGTTCGACGCGCCGGGTTTGCTCGCGCTTGCCCCGCAGGAAGGTCAGGGTGAGGTCGAGCCCTTCGATCTCACCCTGCCACCCCTCCTCGACGGCGCGTTTGCGGCGGGCAACCAAGTCCTCCTCCAGCTCATCGAGGCGAGGCAGCATCTTCGGGTTGATGCTGAGCATCGGGCAGCGGATGCAGGCGTGCTCGTGCGCGCAAGGAGTGCCGTAGGGCCGTCCGCAGGAGCCGAGCTCGACCCGCCGCTTGTCGAAGTGTTCCTGGAAGTCGTCCCACTCCTCGGTCGTGGGCTTTCGGTATTCCTCCTGCGGCCGGGCGGACCGGCGACGAGCGAGGAACTGCTGATAGTGGCTGATGACGTCCTCATCGAAAACAGCGACGTAACCACGAGTCGTCCGGATATCGAGGTGGCCGAGCAAGGCCGCTCCGATGTGGATGGGCAGGCCGTTGTTGACGAGTTCGGTGGCGAAGAGCCTTCGGAAGTCGTGGGGTGCGAACTTCACCCCGTCGAACTGCGGGTTCGTGACTGCGAGAGCCTTGCAGGCCCGGCGGATCACGCGCCAGACCGTCGTGCCGGACATCCCTCGCTGGGTCCCGCTGTGAACGGTCTGGAACAGGTAGGGAAGTTCATCGCTCCAGACCTTCTCGTGCAGGTCATAGCGGACGCAGACCGGAACGGTGCCGTGCTCGTTGCGGTGCCGGCGGATGATCTGGGCGATGACGTGGAAGAGCTCCGCCGACATCGGGACCACCCGTTCCCGGTCGCTCTTCGAAGGGCTGATCACCAGCAGGGCCACGACCTCGCCACTGGAACGCTGGTATTGCCGGACGCTCAAGTGCGAGAGCTCAGCAAGTTCCTCCGCCCGAAGTCCGGCCAGCCGGAGCGTCTCCACGACTGCCCACTGCCAGAACGCCAGATTCTCTTCCTGCGTGATGCGGACGAGTTTCCCGGTGAGGCGGTTGACGGCCCGGACCGGCGGGCGCCCGTGCTTGGCATCCTCCTTGATTGCCACTCGCAACCACGCGGTCCCGTCCAGGGTGAAGTCCTCGCCCGGGGTGACGCTTTCGGCGACTTCGAGCAGGGCTCGCGCCTGGTGCCAGGTGTCGTTGACGTGCTGGGAAAGGATCGGCAGCAGGGGCTGACGGTCGCGGGTGCGGTTAGCCATGCGCTCTTGGAGGCGTCGGCGTCGCAGGTGGAACCAACGCAGGTCAGCGTCGCGGACTGGGCAGGGGGCGACCCAAATTGCCCAGCGTTCCGGCTCGGCAACCGCCCACGTGTGCAGATCGAGGTAGAGCGCGCGGACCGACATGAGCGGGCCGTCGACGTCCAACCGCGGGCTGCCGTCAGCCTTGACCAGCAGCTTTTCCTTCCACTGAGTGAAGGTCTCTTCCGAAAGCCGCAGGTCAGCCTGCTCGGGGTTGATCTCCTCGATTCTCTTCCAGAACAGCTTGGCCAGGTGGTGCGCGAGCCCGCGCAAGGTCGAGTAGTCCAGATCCGCGGAGCGTCGGCGGATGTAGTCGACCAGCAGGTCCCGGACCGCCTGATTTCTCAGCTCGTGGCGGTCAACGACCTCCTCGACGGAGAGCTGTCCGCGGGTGACCGCGGCCCGCAGGGTCTTCGGCGCGGAGGCGGGGAACTGTCCCATCTCGTGCAGGACTGGCCAGGCCAGCGTGGCGGCGAAGGTTCCCGAAGCCCTGCTCTCGCCGGCCAGGCCGTGGGTGCGGGACTCGACGGCGTAGTGAAGCAGGGCTTCGGGAGTCAGGTCTTTGAGGTCGATGCCGAAGACTGTCAGCGCGCAACAGACATCGAACCGGGCCTTGCCGCGTCGTGCTCCGCTGACCGGCATCTTTTCGAGCCGTGCGCAGAACTCCTCCAGCCGCGGGTCCTTCGCGACGTCCCGGAACCAGCGCGGGTAGTTCCAGAGCGGGTTGGAGCGGAAGGACAGCAGGTCCGGGCGGATGAGCCGCATGGCGAATGCGTGGCCGGCGGCCGCGTTGAGCCGGTTGCGCTGGAGCTTGTTGCCTTCCTCGGCGAGACCGCCGACCGGACGGCCTCGCTCATTGAGTCCAGAGGCTTCCCAGCGCTCCTGCCAGGTGTTCCCGGGGAACTGCGCGAGGTGCTGGAGAAGGTCGGACATCCCCTTGCGGGTCTTCCACTTGTAGCTGACGTGTGCCGAGAAGTGTTGGGCTGCGGCTTCGGCGACTTCCTCGACGCTGGCCGTACTGAGGTCGCCCAGCGACCGAGGAGGTCTGGCGGGAAGCGGCGGCGGTGCCGGGGTGAGGGCGGTCGGCGCGAAGTTGCCGACCGGCGCCCCGGGATTTGCGTCGTGCCGCCGGATGTAGTTGGTGGTGGGGCCCTTCATGCGCAGGCTGTCGCCGACCTTACTTCCCGGCACCGAACACCGCCTGGATGTCGTCCGCGGCGTACTGCGTCGGCCAGGCCACTGGTTGAGCAGGGCGGGAGTAGTGCTCAGCGAGCTTGTCGACCAGGTCCTCCAGCCCGACGACGGTGTAGAGGCTGGTGGTGGTGATATGCGCGTGCCGAAGGATCGTCTGCACTTCCACCAGCGTCAGTTCCGGATCCCGAGCGAGCCGGGTGGCGGCCGTGTGCCGCAGATCGTGCAGGGTCCAGTTCATGCCCAGCTTCTCGTCTGCCCGCTGGATGATCCGGCGGGCCGCCCAGTAGGTCAGCGGGCGACTCTCGCCCCGTCGAGTGCGCCAGATCGGGACCGCGGTCTCCGGCAGGCCGCTCTCGTCCAGATAGGCGGCGAGGTAGGCGAGCGCTTCCGGGGAGACCGGGACTGGCTGTCTGGCCCGGGTGCCCTTGGAGATCACCCAGAGCTGTCCCTTCTGCCAGTCGATGTCGCCGAGCTGAACACCCAGCAATTCGGAGGCACGGGCGCCGGAGGTCACGTAGCAGGACAGCAGAGCCCGGTCCCGGGCGCACTTCATCTGCTCGAACAGGACGTCCCACTGCTCGTCGGGCAGGGCCCGCGGCTGGCGGACCGGGACCTTGGGCCGCAGTCGGCCGCGCCGGTGCTGAGCGCGGCTCTCGATCGGAGACCGGTGGGACAGTGCGGCCCGGCGGGCGCGGTTCTCAGGCACCGGGTTGAGTACAGGTCCGCGGCCGAAGTGCATGTGGAACGCGTAGAAGCCGTGCACCACCGAGAGGTTGTGCGCGATCGTCGCCGGCGCGTACCCAGATCGCAGCGTCGGCTTCCCGGTTTGCGGATTCACCGTCCCAGCCTGATGAGCGGCTCGGGTTCGTTGCCGTTGCGGATTACGGGCGGCGCGGAGCCAGCCCACAAGCGCGACGACTTCCGCCTCGGTGACTTGCTCCCATCCGACGTCCAGGGCCCAGAGCACCCGGTACCACCGGAGCAGATCGAAGCCATAACTCCGGCAGGTCAGGGGACTGGCGTCGCCCAGTGTCCGGTCTCGCAAGTAGGCGTTGACCGGCTCAATCTCACGGTCGGCGGCGTCGATCACACGCCACGGCAGAGATGGCGTCGTACCTGGCACCACAGCCCCAACCCGGGGCAGCCGAGCACGTCCGTCAATCAGATCTCGATGAAGCGAAGGAGTCTCATGCACGTCCAAATGCTCACGAGTCACGGTCCCCGAGTCGAGTGGATCACCAAGTTGGTGCAGTTAACAGACCAGGCGACCCAGCCCGCCAGGGTGAGCGGGGCGGCCGCGTAGTCGCCGTACGAGCCGACGCAGCGCCGGGCCAGAGCCCGCCACAGCCGCAGCGCCGCTTCGCCGGGCGGCCCCTCCATCCATTCGGCGGCCCGGTCCCGCGCCTGGCGGTCCTGGATTCCGAGGATGATCGCGGCGGCCTCGTCGTGGGCGATGAGGGCGTCGTCGTGCGCGTCGGATTCGTAGCGCCCGCCGGTCGGCGGCGCGGCGCGGAAGCGGCCCAGCACCCTCCCCGCCAGATCCAGCGTCTCCCCGCGCACGGTCTCGGCGTTCGCGCCACCGAGGATGCGGGGCACGAGTTCCATGCTCGCCGTGTCCAGCGCCAGTTCCTGTTCCTCGGCGTGCGGCGCGGGCAGCGGGTCGAACCGCGCCTCCATCTCGCGGAGCGTGCCCCGCACCTGGAGGCCCGCGTAGGCCGCCGCGGCGGCGATCACCGAGGTGCCGGGCAGGGTGAGCGGGGTGCCGTCAGGCGGGCAGCAGCGCTGGTCGGGACAGACGTAGGACCAAAAGCGGCCGCCGGAGATGCAGAGCGCTTCGAGCACGGGCACCTCGAGCCCGCCGCAGGCGGTGCGCAGTCGCTGGACGAACGGCCGCAGCCGCTCCATCACGTCCTGCGCGGACTCGCCCTGCCCCGGGTCCTGGCACAGGAAGACGAGGATCCCCTCGGGCCGGTCGGCGCGCCGCCGGCTACCCGCCACCAGACACTCGGCGAGTTGATCGCAGACGTCGGGCCACTCCTCGCTGCTGAGCGGAATACCGAGCCGCAGCCGGCCTCCGAAGCGACCCCGGGCGCCGTGCAGCCCGACCATGACGACGCTGTCGGTCGGATGAAAACCCATGAGGTAGGGAAGCGCGTCGGCGAGCTCGGCCGGGCTGCGCAGCGTGATCTGTTCGTCGACGGAGGGGCGGGAGGCTTCGCTGTGATTGCTCATGGCCCGACGGTCCCGCGTGACCGCCCGACTCCACCAGCCCTGTGGATAACTCTGAACGCTCTTGTCATTTTGTCCTACCGACGTTGTGGAAAAGATGAGTTGTCCACAGCCCAGAAGGCTTCGTTGGCGCGATGTCACTGCCATCGGGTTGCATGGGGGCATGAGCAACGAAGACTTGCGTGTCGCGGCCGACGCCGTCCTGTCCCGCCTCGTCGGGGACGCCACCGGCGCCACCCGGCTGCGCGAGGGCCAGTGGCAGGCCATCGAGGCGCTCGTCGCCGACCACCGGAGGGCGCTGGTAGTGCAGCGCACCGGCTGGGGAAAATCGGCGGTGTACTTCGTGGCCACCGCGCTGCTGCGCGAGCGCGGCAGCGGACCGACGGTGATCGTCTCGCCGCTGCTCGCTCTGATGCGCAACCAGGTCGAAGCGGCCGCCCGGGCGGGCATCCGCGCCCGCACGATCAACTCCGCCAACACCGAGGAGTGGGACACCGTCCAGGCCGAGGTGGCCGCGGGCGAGGTGGATGTCCTGCTGGTCAGCCCCGAGCGGCTGAACAACCCCGACTTCCGCGACCAGGTGCTGCCCAAGCTCGCCGCGGCGACCGGCCTGCTCGTGGTCGACGAGGCACACTGCATCTCCGACTGGGGGCACGACTTCCGCCCCGACTACCGTCGGCTGCGCACGATGCTCGCCGACCTCTCGCCCGGCGTCCCGGTCCTGGCGACCACCGCGACGGCGAACTCCAGAGTGACCGCGGACGTCGCCGAGCAACTGGGCACGGGCGAGGGCTCCGAGCAGGCGTTGGTGCTGCGCGGGCCGCTGGACCGGGAGAGCCTGAGCCTGGCCGTGCTGCGGCTGCCGGACGCGGCGCACCGGCTGGCCTGGCTGGCCGAGCATCTCGACGACCTGCCGGGATCGGGAATCATCTACACCCTGACGGTGGCCGCCGCGGAGGAGGTCACCGCGTTCCTGCGGCAGCGCGGTCACACCGTCTCCTCGTACTCCGGCAAGACCGAGAACTCCGACCGGATGCAGGCCGAGGAGGACCTGCTCGCGAACCGGGTGAAGGCGCTGGTCGCCACCTCGGCGCTGGGCATGGGCTTCGACAAACCGGACCTCGGTTTCGTCGTGCACCTCGGCTCGCCGGCCTCCCCGATCGCCTACTACCAGCAGGTCGGCCGCGCCGGGCGCGGGGTGGAGCACGCCGAAGTGCTGCTGCTGCCCGGCCGTGAGGACGAGGCGATCTGGCGCTACTTCGCGTCGCTCGCCTTCCCTCCCGAGGAGCAGGTCCGCCGGACCCTGGACGTACTGGCGGCCGCCGGCCGGCCCGTATCGCTGCCCGCGCTGGAGCCGCAGGTCGAGCTGCGGCGTTCGCGTCTGGAGACGATGCTCAAGGTGCTCGACGTGGACGGAGCCGTGCGCCGGGTGCGGGGCGGCTGGACCGCCACGGGCCTGCCCTGGGCCTACGACGCCGAGCGGTACGCCTGGGTGGCCCGGCAGCGGGAGGCCGAGCAGCAGGCGATGCGGGACTACTCCACCACGACCGGCTGCCGGATGGAGTTCCTGCGGCGGCAGCTGGACGACGAGACCGCGGTTCCGTGCGGCCGTTGCGACAACTGCGCGGGCGCCCGCTTCACCGTCGACGTGTCCACCGTGTCGCTGGACGCCGCGCGCGGCGAGCTGGGCAGGCCCGGTGTGGAGGTGGAGCCCCGGCGCATGTGGCCGACCGGCCTCCCCGCTATCGGGGTGGATCTCAAGGGCCGCATCCCGGCGGGCGAGCTGGCCGCCTCCGGCCGGGCCCTGGGCAGGCTCTCCGACATCGGCTGGGGAAACCGGCTGCGACCGCTGCTCGCCCCCGACGCGGCGGACAGTGCGATTCCGGACGATGTCGCCGAAGCCGTGGTGACCGTCCTCGCGGACTGGGCGAAGGGGCCCGGAGGCTGGGCGTCCGGCGGGCCGGACGCCCCGGCCCGCCCGGTGGGCGTCGTCACCGTCGCATCGCGGACCCGACCGCGGCTGATCCAGTCGTTGGGCGAGCGGATCGCGGCCGTCGGCCGGATGCCCCTGCTGGGAACGGTCGGCCATGCGGACGATCTCGGCGGGGGCCCAGAATCCCGCGTCCCGCGCAGCAACAGCGCACAGCGGCTGCGAGCGCTGCACGGCTCCCTCGCGGTCCCGCCCGAACTGGCCGCGGCCCTGGCCGCAGCAGACGGTCCGGTGCTGCTGGTGGACGACTTCGCGGACACCGGCTGGACGCTGGCCGTGACCGCCCGGCTGCTCCGCCGGTCCGGAGCGCGGGGAGTGTTCCCGCTGGTCCTGGCCGTTCAAGGGTGATCGGCGGCATCAGGGGTCAGCGTGCCGTCCACGGGGCAGGGATATAGGCGGCGCACCAGCCGATACTGGGTGGAGCCAAGGAATTGCTCGTTGCCGCATACCGGTACGACCGCAAGAATTGGACTCGACCCGCACCGGCCGTCCCCGGTCCGGAAGAGCTGTCGCACGGTGCCCGCGCGCCCGCTCCCGATCGCCGCCCGATCAGTGGACGCGTAGACGAAGGGAGGACCGTGACCTCCGGCTTCGCTCCGCCCGCGACTGCGGCCATGATGGTGCCCGCCGACTCCGTCGCACGCATGGGACGGATACTCGAACCCGCCGAGTGGGCGGCCGCGGGCATTCCGCTGCTGCGCAATCCGCGTGAGGTCGTCACCGGCCTGCACGCGCGCCACCGGCCCGGTCCCACCACAGCGGCCGTCGCGGTGATCAACGCCGAGGGAAGGCTGACCGCGAGCGCGTCGTTCACCCAACGCGACGACGCCCCGGACGGCTGGCGGTACCGCAACGCCCTGCTCGCGCAGCTGCGGCTCGTCATCCCGCACGACCTGCGCCGCCGCGCTCCGGTCCACACCGCCGTGCTGCTCTACTGCCGCGAAGGCGAACCGCGCTGGACGGAGACGGACGGCGCCTGGATGTGGGGCCTGCGGGACGCCTGCACACTGCACGGGCTGCGCTGCGGCGCGTACATCACACTGACCCGCGGCGGCTGGCAAGTGCTCGGTGAGGGCCGCGGCGGCCGGCGCCCCTTCTCCGGGATGCGTGCCGAGCCGGCCCAGGACGGGCTCACAGCGGATGCGGTCACCGCGGACCCGGTCAACGGCAACGGAACCGCCGCCCGGAGCGGGGCGCCGACCCGTTCGGGTGTCGGGGCCGCCGTGGCGCTCCGTCACGCCGCGGCCCGCTGACCGGCGGCCGGAGCTGACCTGCGGGCCGGAGAAGCAGAAACCCGGAATCCGGACCCCTGAAACGTCGGCTGTCCCGCACCGACAACCGGCACGGGACAGCCGACGTCAAACGCTCGCGGTGACCAACGGGTTGATCCGCTCCGGATCGCCACAGGCGATCAGCAGCGCACCGGCCAGGCCGCTCGCCGCGGTCACGGCGCGGCCGACGACCTCGTCCGAACCGCCGTTGACGACGAGGACCACGACCGGTCGCCCTACGGGGCGTTCGGCCGCGGCATCGGCGTAGAAGACGTCGTCCGCGGCGTCGTGCTGCGCCCAGTAGGACGCCTCACCGAAGGACAACTCATGGACGGCCCAAGGGTGTTGGTCGCCAGTGGTGAGCACCAGGATCTCTTTGGGTGCGCGGCCGGCGTCCAGCAGCAGGTCGACCGCACCGTCGGCGGCTTCGAGCGCACCGTCGAAGGAGGCCGGAACGAGCTGGATCCGGGTGGCGGGGGCTGCCGTCACGGGCTCGGGGTGAGCCCGTTGCGGCGCGGCGGGGCCGCGGTTGGGGCCGGGACTTCCGGGCCGCGCGCCGGTCGCGGGCGCACCGCGCGGTGGCGCGGGACGGGGTGCGGCGGGGCGGGGACCGGGGACAGGTCGAGGGGTCTGCGCGGTACGGCCGACAGCCGGAGTGACGCGGGGACCCGGGACGCTCTCGTGAATCTGAGGCTCCTCGGGGGTGTGAGGCATGGACTGATGTCTATCAAACACCGGTGCGGTTCGCATCGGTGGGTGGCGCGAAAGCCGGTCAGAAGTCGAAACCGAGTTGGCCACCGGCTTCCAGTACGGCCGCTTCAGGACTGATGCGGATCTTCTTGAGGTGTCGCCAACGCGGCAGCGCGTCCAGATAGGACCACGACAGCCGGTGGTATGGGGTGGGGCCCAGCTCTTCAAGGGCCGCGCGGTGCACCGGGGACGGATAGCCGGCGTTGTCGGAGAAACGGAAGTCGGCGTGGTCCGCGTCGAGTTCGGCCATCATCGCGTCCCGCCGCACCTTGGCCAGCACCGAAGCGGCGGCGACCACGATGCAGGACTGGTCGCCCTTGATGACCGTGCGGACCTGCCAGGGGCCGCCGAGGTAGTCGTGCTTGCCGTCGAGGATCACCGCGTCGGGCCGGACCGGCAGGGCTTCCAGGGCCCGCACGGCCGCGAGGCGCAGCGCCGCGGTCATGCCGAGCGTGTCGATCTCCTCCGGCGAGGAATGTCCGAGGGCGTGTGCGGTGACCCAGGTGTCCAGCTGGGTCACGAGCGCGTTGCGGCGCTTGGGGCTCAGCAGCTTGGAATCCGTGAGCCCCGGGGGTGGCGTGCGCAGGCCGGTGACGGCGGCGCACACAGTGACCGGTCCGGCCCAGGCGCCGCGCCCGACTTCGTCGACCCCTGCGACGATCCTGGCGCCGGCGGTGGCGCGCAACGATCGCTCGACGGTGTGGGTAGGTGGCTCGTACGGCATAGCGCCAGTCAGGTTACGCCCCTTCCCGGGCGCGCCGCTCCCGGGGTGCGCCTCACGGGGTGTGACGCTCAACCCGAGCGCGGACTGAGCAGCGGCAGCATGACCTGGTCGATGACTTCGAGCAGGTCATGCTCGCGCAGATCGGCGCCGGTCATCTTGTGCCGGTACATCATCATCGCGGGCAGCACGTCGACCAGCAGTTCACCGGTGGCATCGGCGCGCACCTCGCCGCGCTCGATGCCGCGTCGCACGACTTCCGCCATGAGGCGCTTGCCGGGTTCGACCACGCCGCCCAGGATCAGCTCCACGAAACGCTCGGCCTCGGTGCGGTCGCACTCGTCGAGTACGGCGCGCAGCGCGTGGCCGGATCGGGAGTACATCGCTTCACGCATCCGCCCGCACAGTTCGATCAGGTCCGCGCGCAGACACCCCTGGTCGGGCGGCTCGGTCACCTCCGGCAGGCCGGCGCGCAGCGCGTCGGCGACGAGGTCGCCCTTCGACGACCAGCGACGGTAGACGGCCGCCTTGCCGGTCTGCGCGCGGGCTGCGACGCCCTCCATGGTCAGGCCGGTCCAGCCGACGCTGGCGAGCTGTTCGAGGGCCGCGTCGAGGATCGCGTGCTCCAGGACGGGGCCCCGGCGACGCAGCGAAACGGGCGTCGAGTCGTGGGCGGTCCGGCGCGAGGTGGCCATGTCGTCTCTTTCGTTGGAAAAACTTAGTGAACGCTTGCGTTCTCTGCGGCACGCTCACTACCGTGGACGCCTAGTGAACGCATCCGTTCTTTAACTCTGCTCTGGGGGACCGATTGTGGCAACTACTCACGTGACCAGCCCACGAGCACCGGGCGCCGCCCGCCGAGAGGGCCGTCCGGGGATCGCACTCACCGTCATCGCGGCCTGCCAGCTCATGGTCGTGCTCGACGCCACCATCGTGAACATCGCACTCCCCCACATCCAGAAGGCACTCAGCTTCTCCACCACTGATCTTTCCTGGGTGCTCAGCGCCTACACCCTGACCTTCGGCGGGCTGCTGCTCCTCGGTGGCCGTGCCGGGGACATCCTGGGCCGCCGCAGGGTCTTCATGTTCGGCATCCTGCTGTTCACGTTCGCCTCCCTGGTCGGCGGATTCGCCCAGGAACCCTGGCAGCTGCTCGCCGCCCGGGCCCTGCAGGGCGTCGGCGGCGCGATAGCCTCGCCGACCTCGCTCGCACTGATCACCACGACCTTTCCCGAAGGGCCGGAGCGCAACCGGGCCTTCGGGGTCTTCGCGGCGGTCTCGGCAGGCGGCGGCGCCATCGGGATGCTGGCCGGCGGACTGCTCACCGAGTGGCTCAACTGGCGCTGGGTGCTCTTCGTGAACGTCCCGATCGGACTGCTCATCGTGGTGCTCGCGCCGATCTTCATCAGCGAGTCGAAACGGCACCCGGGCCGCTTCGACATAGCGGGCGCTGTGGCCTCCACGGGCGGCATGGCCTCGCTGGTCTACGGATTCATCCGCGCTTCCGAGGAGGGCTGGCGCGATCCGCTGACCCTGGGTTCGTTCGGGGCGGCTCTGGTGCTCCTGGCGCTCTTCGCCCTGATCGAGAGCCGGGCCAAGGAGCCCATCACCCCGCTGCGGATGTTCGCCGACCGCAACCGCTCCGGCTCGTACGTGATCATGCTGAGTCTCGCGGCGGCGATGTTCGGGATGTTCTTCTTCATCGTCCTCTTCGTGCAGAACGTGCTCGGCTACTCCCCCATCGAGTCCGGCCTCGCCTTCCTCCCGGTCACCGTCGCGATCGTGACGGGAGCGGGCATATCGCAGCGGTTGTTGCCGGCGCTCGGGCCCAAGCCCTTCATGGTCGTCGGCTCGGCGATCACAGCGGCCGGCATGACCTGGCTGACCTTCATCGACCCCGGCAGCTCGTATCTGAGCGGGGTGCTGGGACCGATGCTGCTCTTCGGCTTCGGCATGGGGCTGAACTTCGTCACCCTGACCCTCACCGCGGTCTCCGGGGTCGAGCAACACGAAGCGGGCGCCGCCTCGGGGCTGCTCAACGCGACACAGCAGGTCGGCGGCTCGCTGGGGCTTTCCATTCTGGTGACGGTCTTCGGGACGGCCAGTCGAAACGAGGCGGAGAAGCAGCTGCCGGCGTTCATGGCCAAGGCGACGCCGGAGCAGAAGGCGGAGTTCACCCGCTCGCACGAGCTGCCCGCATCCTGGGGGCATCAGGTGCTCGCCCAGGGCATATCCACGGCCTTCATAGCAGCGGCAGGGCTGGTCCTGTTGGCCCTGCTCACCGCGTCGGTGGTGGTCAGGGTGCGCAAGAGCGACCTGGAGGCGCTCAGCGGGACGGCGAGTACGGGCGGACCTGCCGCCTGACGTTCACGCGGGCGGGGCGAGCGTCCAGGCGGGCAGGTCCTCGGTCCGTTCGAGCCAGTCGCCGGGCGGATCACCCGCCGGGCCGGCAGCCACGATGCCTCCGACGATGGCGCAGGTGGTGTCCACATCGCCGCCCGCCTGCGCCGTCTCCCAGAAGGCGTTCTCGTAGTCGTCGAGGTGGCGAGCCGCGGCCCACAGAGTAAAGGGCACGGTGTCGTGCGCACTGGTCCGGCGTCCGCAGCCGAGCACGGCGGCGACAGTTCCGGCGTCGTCGTAGTCGAGCATGTCGCGGGCCCGGCGCAGGCCGGCCTGCACGGCGCTGCGCGGTACGAGTTCGACGACCCCGTCCAGCAGTGCGACGGGGCCCGCGCAGCCCGCGGGGTCCGCTGCCAGCGCCGTCGCGGCGGCGACCGCCATCGCTCCGGCCACCGCCTCGCGGTGCTGGTGCGTGGTGTATGCCGAGATCTCCGCCTGATGCGTCGCCTGCTCCGGGTCGCCCGCGTACCAGGCGCCCAGCGGAGCGATCCGCATCGCGGCGCCGTTGCCCCACGAGCCCTGCCCTTTGAAGAGCCCCGAGGCCAGTTCGCGCCAGTCGCCGCCCTCCCTGACCGAGCGCAGCACCCGGTTCACCGCAGGACCGTAGCCACGTTCGACGTCATGGTGCTCGGCGAAGGAGCGCGCCAGTGCGTCCTGGTCGATGCGGCCGTGCGTGACCAGGGTGGCCAGTACCGAACAGGCCATCTCGGTGTCGTCGGTCCAGCGCCAGGGCGCGGACGGCAGTTCGCGCCGCTTGAGCGACGGATAGTTGGCGGGGACGAAGAACTGCGATCCGAGGGCGTCACCCACGGCCAGCCCGCGCAAGCTCGCCAGAGCTCGGTCCCAGCGTTCGAGGTCGAGCGGGTCAGCGGTCATCATCATGAACTCTAACCGGTGGCGCCGTAGGACTCCGGGGTGCACCAGTGCTCGAACGGCCGGTCCAGTGAATAGCGCCCGTCCGCGCCGAGGAGCAGCTCGCGGGAGACGGCGTTGCCCGGGTTCGACAGCGATTCGAACTCCGCCACGGTCCAGTGGAACCACCGGGTGCAGAACAGCCGCATCGTCAGTCCGTGCGTGATGATCAGGACGTTGGGCGGATGGCCGGGGTCCTCGAAACTCCGCCACAGGCTCTCCAGGAAAGAACCCACCCGGTCGTAGACATCGGCCCCGGACTCGCCCTGCGCGAAGCGGTAGAAGAAGTGCCCGTAGGCGTCGCGGTAGGCCTTCTGCCGCCGTACGTCGTCGCGGTCCTGCCAGTTCCCCCAGTCCTGCTCGCGCAGCCGGGGCTCCTCGCGGACCCGCACCCGGGAGGGGTCCAGGCCGAGCGCCTGGAAGGTCTGGTGGGTGCGGCGGTACGGCGAGACGTAGGCCGACACCCGCTCGTCCCCGAAGAGGGCGCGCATCCGCGCGCCCGCCACCTCTGCCTGCAGCAGTCCGGTCGGTGTGAGACTCAGCGCGTGGTCGGGCTCGCGCTCGTACACCGTGTCATCGATGTTTCCCTCCGATTCTCCGTGCCTGATCAGGACGATGCGCCTCGGCCGTGCCATCCGGCCACCCTAGATCGGGTACCGCGCCGCTGCCCGCTCGCCCCGCTTTGTCAGGCTGTCAGGCGTCCCTCACGCATCTCGTACCGGCGGCCCTCGAAGCGGTGGCGCAGCAGTCGGTCGTGGGAGACCACCACCAGGGCGCCGTGCCAGGCCGCCAGCGCCTGGTCCAGGTCTTCGACCAGGTCCAGCGCCAGGTGATTGGTCGGCTCGTCGAACAACAGCAGGTCGGCGGGACGGGCCAGCAGGCGGGCGAGGCCGAGGCGGCGACGCTGGCCGGCCGAGAGCGAGCCCACCGCGACGTGCAGGTCCCGCTCTCGGAAGAGTCCGTACGACAGGAGCAGTTCCGCCTGTTCCTCCGGGCTCCCGGACAGGCCGCGCCCGAAGGCCGACAGCAGCCGTTCGGCCGGCCGCGACAGCGGTATCTCCTGGGCGAGGTAGCCGATCCGGCCGCGCCTGGTCACTGTGCCCGAGTCCGGTTCCAGCACCCCGGCCATGACGCGGAGCAGCGTGGACTTTCCGGCTCCGTTGGCCCCCTGGATGAGCAGCCGCTCGCCGGTGCCGACCGTGAGCCCGTCCACCCGCAGCCGCCCGGCGACCCGGATCCCGTCGAGCTCGACCAGAGTGCGGCCGGCCTCGGCGGGGTCCGCAACACGGTCGGCGGCGCCACCGGCACCTACTCCCGGATCGACACCCGCACCCGCACCCGCACGCTGATCGCTGACGAAGACATCCGCGCCGTCCCCCGCCTGCGCCGGGAGAGCCTGCGCGGGAACCTTCACCGGAGCCGCCTGCCAGGCCGCCCCGGTGAAGCGCAACGGGTCGGGCGGGCGCGGTACGGGCTCGTCCCGCAACCGGCGCAGCCGCTCCTGGGCGTTGCGCACCCGGCTCGATATCGACGACTGGACCCGGCCCTTGGCGCGGTCATAAGCGAGCTTGTTGCCGTCCTTGATGCCGCGGTCCGGGGCGACCTGGTGCGCGACGGTGGAGGCGGCCAGGGCCAACCGGTCGATCTCCTCGCACCACTGGGCGTACCTCTGTTCCCAGCGGCTGCGGGCCACGGTCTTCGCGGCGACGAAGCCCGGATAGCCGCCGCCGTACCGCTTGACGGCACGGCGGTCGCCGTCCACTTCCAGAATCGCGGTGGTGACTCGTTCCAGGAACACCCGGTCGTGGGAGACCGCCACCACCGTGCCGGGGTGGGCACGCAGGGCGTCTTCCAGCCAGTCGAGGGCCACGTCGTCCAGGTGGTTGGTGGGCTCGTCGAGAAGCAGCACCTCCGGCGCGGCGGCCATCAGGCAGGCCAGCCCCAGCCGGGCCTGCTCGCCGCCCGACAGGCTGCCGAGCGGCCGGCTCCGCTCGATGTGCGCGAGGCCCAGAGCGTGCAGCGCCTTGTCGACCCGCGCGTCCGCCTCGTAGCCGCCACGCATCTCGAAGACGGTCAGCAGATCGCCGTAATCGGCCAGCTCGCGCGGCCCGGCGGCGCCGAGGTTCCGCTCCAGTTCGCGCAGCCGGCGCTCCATGGTCCGCAGTTCCACGAGCGCCGCGTCGACGGCCTCCTGGACCGTGCGGTCCGGGGGCAGCTCCGGGGTCTGGCCGAGGTATCCGCTGCCGCCGTCGGCGAGCACCGAGACCTCGCCGTCGTCGGGCCGGATGGCTCCGGCCAGGAGCCGCAGCATGGTGGACTTGCCCGCGCCGTTCTCGCCCACGATGCCGAGCCGTTCGCCGGGCCTGGCCGAGAACGACACGTCGTCGAGCAGCAGCCGGTCCCCGAAGCCCTTGGAGACGCCGCGCAAAGTGATCTGAGTAGGTATGGGGAATCCTCCGAATACTGTGGCCGACATGGCTAACGCAACCAGAGTTGCGTTACTATCAGCATGACATGAAGCGCCAGTTTAACGCAACAGGAGTTGCACTTGCCCGTGAAAGCTGCCGCACCGGCCCCCGGCACAGCCCGCCCCGGCGGCCGGACCGCCCGTATCCGCGCCGCCGTCCGCGACGCGGTCATCGCGGGACTGTCCGAGCACGGGTACCCCGGCCTGAGCGTCGAGTACGTGGCCGAGCGCTCCGGCGTGCACAAGACCACGCTGTACCGCCGCTGGGGCGGCATGGAGGGGCTGCTCGCGGACGCCCTCGTCCTCGCCGGTGAGGACGACTGGACCCCGCCGGACACCGGCTCCTTCGAGGGCGATCTCCAAGCCCTCGCTCTGGAGGTCGTGGCGTCCTTCGCCGGTCCCGCCGAGGCCGCCGCCCCCACCGCCTTCGTCGCCGCGGCCTTCCAGTCGGAGCGCGCCGCCGAGGCGCTGCGCGCCTTCTACTCGGAGCGCTTCACACGCTGCGCGGCCATGGTGACCCGAGCGATCACCCGCGGCGAAGCCCCCGCGGGCACCGATCCCGAAGCGCTCGTACGAGCCGTCTCGGCACCGATCTTCCTCCGGCTCTTCATCACCCGCGAGCCCGTGGACGACGCGGCGGGCCGCCAGGCGGCCTCAGTCGCGTTCGCCGCGGCCCGCGCCGGGGCGTTCATCCCGGCGGAGTGAGACTTCCCACGACGGTCACGACCCGGCGATCAAGCCGCTCCGCGATCACACCGTCCAGGACGGCTCAAGATCGACCACATCGCCCGCGAGCGCCGTCACATCGACGGCCATCTGCGCCCGCAGCGCCAGCCGCTCCACCCGCTCGGGCCGGTACTTCCCGCGTTCGGTCGCCGAGTCCCACATGGACAGCACCAGGAACTCGTCCCCCGGCGCCCGGCCGAACATCCCGCGCAGCATCCCCGGCGAGCCGGCCATGGCCGGATTCCACACCTTCTCCTGCATCAGCGTGAAGTGCTCCACCCGGTCCGCACGGACCCCGCAGTGCGCCACGCGCAGCACATCCGCGTCCGAGAACTGCGGGCGGAATCCGACTTTCACATCGAATTGGTACTCGAACAAACGGACCTGGGCGTCCTGAAAGGTGCCCGACTGAGCGGCCGCGAGCCGGTCGTGCGACCGGGCCATGAACGAGTCGTAGAACGCCCGGCTCTCCCAGAATCCAAAGAGATGCGCGACACCCGGCCGCGCCCGGCTCCAACCGCCGCCCTGTCCACGGAATCCGGGCTCACCGAGCAGCCCCGCCCACTTTCGCTGCCCGCGCTCGAAACCGCGGCGGTCTCCCACGGTGCAGCGAATCCACTTGACCAGCACCGCGCCATCGTACGGCCCAGCCAGGGGCCCGTATCACGTACGGGGCAGACTCCCGCCGCATCAAAGCGCGCCGCACCGGCGCGGGGACCGCCGACCACCCCGTCGGAGTGTCCGCGCAGCCGGCCTCGCGCCCCTCTACACGCCCCGCGCCCCGGCCCGCCCCGCGAGCTGGCTCAGCGCGCCCCCTGCGCCCCCTTCAGGCTCGCGCGCAGGTACTCCCGGTTCATCGTCGCGATGCTCTGCGGCGGGATGCCCATGGGGCAGGCGACCGTGCACGCTCCGGTGTTGGTGCAGCCGCCGAATTCACCGTCGAGGGCGGGGAGATGGACGCGGTGCTGGGCTTCGTACGCGCTGGGCTCGGCCTGGCGGTGCTGCCCGGCATGGTGGCCGCCCGCTCCGGCCTGCGGGTCACACCGTTCGCCGGACCGGGTCTGCAACGCACCATCTCCGTCGCCCATCGCAAGGACGTCGCCCCGCCGCGAGCGGCCCGCGAGCTGCGCCGGATTCCTCTGGAGCAACTGCGAGCGGACTCGGCGGAGGGGAGCTTGCCGCCGGGCACCCGGTCGTTGCTCGACGGATAGGGGGGTGGGCCGGGCGGCCCCTACGGCTACCGCCCCGCTCCCCCGTCCCGCCTCACTGTCAGTCGCTCAGATGACGCTCGGCATAGACCTTCATCGCGTCGCGGACGAACGCCGCGGTACCCACACCGTGCTGGTCGTGATTATCGGTGAAACGCGGGTCGGCGACATACATCTCGCCCAGCCCGACGAAATGCTCCTTCGTCGGATCGATGGTGACCGACAGCCAGTCGAATTGCCGCTGAGTGATCCGCTGGACCTCTTCGCTGTCGGCGGACTTTCCGGCGAGACGCGCCGCACCGAAGTCCTTCGCGATAGCGAGCTGCTGTTTCTGGAACGCCTTCTTCTCGGCATCGCTCAGCGAGCGCCACCACTGGTCGCTCTTCACGTAGGCGTCCCGGCCCCAACGCTCCGTGACCTCCGCCTCGTACCGGGTGTGGTCGAACCCGTCGAATACTTCCTCTGCCATGAGCTGTCCGCCCTCTTCCGTCTTGCGCAGCGTGGTTTTCACCGACTCGATCTGCCGTCCAAGGCGCAGGCGTTCCCGCTCCAACAGCTGGAGGTGGGTGTGGAGCGCGGCGGCGGTGTCCCGCTGACCGGCGAGCACCTCGGCGATGGCCGGGAGGCCGAGGCCGAGTTCCCTGAGCAGCAGAATCCGCTGCAGGCGCACGAGTGCGCTCTCGTCGTAATAGCGATAGCCGTTGCTCCCCACCCGACTGGGTACGAGCAGCCCCAGCTCGCCGTAATGGCGCAAAGTGCGACTCGTGGTCCCGGCCGTGCGCGCGATGTCCTGGATCGACCATTCCATCGGACTTTCCTCCGGATCTCGTTCGGTGCCACCACGCTAAAACTTGACGTTACGTGAAGGCAAGCCAGAACCCTCCAGGCGAGACGAAAAGGTATGAATGGCTTGATTAGGGGAGATTCGGCCAGGCGGGCGCGCGCCCTGGTGCAAGACGCCGAGCGTGACAACATGGTCAACCAACGTGAAAACTCGGCCAGTTAAGGAAGGGAAGCCTGGTGAGCAGTCTCAACAAGGGGATCGGGAAAGTCGAGGTGACGCTCAAGTGGGATCCCAGCCCCTTTGGCACGCCGGCCAACGATCTCGACATCATCGCCGCGACCTATCCGGCGGACGCCCCGCACGGCAAGCCCGCGTACCTCGTACATTTCGACAGTCGGTCGCCCGACGGCACCATCACCCTCAACCGGGACAGCCGGACCGGCCAGGGCTTCGGCTACGACGAGGTCATGACCCTGGAGCTGGAGCGGCTGTCCTCCACGTACGGCCGGGTGGTGGTGGGTGTGGCCATCCAGCAGGGTGACGGGCGGAAGACGTTCGGCGGAATACAGAGCACCCGCGTCCGCATTCTGGAGGGCTACACGGAGCTGGCGGACAACGATTTCGCCGGCGTATCCGAATCGACGGCCGCGACGATCGCCGAGTTCACCCGTAACGACTCTGGTGTATGGGCGTTCCGCGAGATCATCCGGGGCTTCGACGCCGACGCGAATTCCTTCGCCAGGATGATGGGCGGCGATTTCTCCTGACCCGGCACATGTCCGGCTGAGCCCGCCGCCCGAATCAGGCTGACCGCGCGCCAATCCTCCTGACGGTGCGGGAAAGCCTGCCCGGGAAAACCGTTGAGGGGCGGTGAGCCAATCGGCTCGCCGCCCCTCATGCCCTGTCTCGATCGCACTACCCGCGAGCGATCAGACGCGGCAGCGGGCTGTCACCCCGCTCGGTTTCAGCTGCAACCGCTGGTTGAGCCGCAGCCCTCGCAGAGGTAGCAGCTGCCCGCACGGCGCATCTTCGTGCCGCAGGAGAAGCAGAGCGGAGCGTCGGCGTTGAGGCCGAGCTGCATCTCCACCAGCTCCATGGAGTTGTGCACCTGCTTCGGGGCGGGCACCGCGGCCGCCGCGGTGGTCACCGCAGGCGGCGCCTGGACCGGCGGCTCCTGCGCCGCGAGCAGCCGGGGCGCGGACTGGGACAGGCCCTCGACGTCGACCTCGTCCTCCGACGGCTCGTACGAACCGGTCTCCAGGTGCCGCTCGCGCTCGTCGGCGGAGTTGATGCCGAGTGCCGAGCGGGTCTCGAACGGCAGGAAGTCGAGCGCCAGGCGACGGAAGATGTAGTCGACGATCGACTGCGCCAGCCGCACGTCCGGGTCGTCCGTCATACCGGCCGGCTCGAAGCGCATGTTGGTGAACTTCGAAACGTAGGTCTCCAGCGGAACGCCGTACTGCAGACCGACCGAGACCGCGATCGAGAAGGCGTCCATCATGCCCGCGAGGGTCGAACCCTGCTTGGACATCTTCAGGAAGACCTCACCGAGACCGTCGTCCGGGTAGGAGTTGGCGGTCATGTAGCCCTCGGCCCCACCGACCGTGAAGGACGTGGTGATGCCGGGACGGCCCTTGGGCAGGCGCTTGCGGACCGGGCGGTACTCGACGACCTTCTCGGTCACCGTCTCGACCTTGACCGGGGCCTTGTCCTTGGTCTTCGCCGACAGCGGCTGGCCGACCTTGGAGTTCTCGACGTAGACCGCGAGGGCCTTGGTGCCGAGCTTCCAGCCCTGCAGGTAGATCTCCTCGACGTCCTCGACCGTGCTGCTGGCGGGCATGTTCACGGTCTTGGAGATCGCGCCGGAGAGGAACGGCTGGGCTGCCGCCATCATCCGCACGTGGCCCATGGGCGCGATGGAACGCTCGCCCATGGCGCAGTCGAAGACCTCGTAGTGCTCCGGCTTCAGGGCGGGGGCGTCGACGACATTGCCGTTCTCGGCGATGTGGGCGACGATCGCCTCGACCTGCTCCGGCTGGTAGCCGAGCCGCTTGAGCGCCTTGGGGACCGTGAGGTTCACGATCTGCATGGAGCCGCCGCCGACCAGCTTCTTGAACTTGACCAGCGCCAGGTCGGGCTCGACACCGGTGGTGTCGCAGTCCATCATCAGGCCGATCGTGCCGGTCGGGGCGAGCACCGACGCCTGCGCGTTGCGGAAGCCGTTCTTCTCGCCGAGGCGCAGGACGTCCTGCCAGGCCTCGGTGGCCGCCGCCCAGACCGGGGCGTCCAGGTCGTCCATCCGCGGGGCGGTCGCGTTCGCGTCCGCGTGCTGCTTCATGACGCGGTTGTGGGCGTCCTTGTTGCGGGCGTAGCCGTCGTACGGGCCGACGACCGCGGCCAGCTCGGCGGAGCGCTTGTACGACCGGCCGGTCATCAGCGAGGTGATGGAGCCGGCCAGCGCGCGGCCGCCGTCGCTGTCGTAGGCGTGGCCGGTGGCCATCAGCAGGGCGCCGAGGTTGGCGTAGCCGATGCCCAGCTGGCGGAAGGCGCGGGTGGTCTCACCGATCTTCTCGGTGGGGAAGTCCGCGAAGCAGATGGAGATGTCCATCGCGGTGATGACCAGCTCGACGACCTGGGCGAAGCGCTCGGCGTCGAACGACTGGTTGCCCTGGTCGTCGTCGCGCAGGAACTTCATGAGGTTGAGCGAGGCGAGGTTGCACGAGGAGTTGTCCAGGTGCATGTACTCGCTGCACGGGTTCGACGCCGTGATCCGACCGCTCTCCGGCGAGGTGTGCCAGTGATTGATCATGCCGTCGTACTGGATGCCGGGGTCGGCGCAGACATGAGCGGCCTCCGCCATCTTGCGGAACAGCTCCTTGGCGTCGACCTCCTCGATCACCTCACCGGTCATCCGGCCGCGCAGGCCGTACTTCGCGCCGCTCTCCACAGCCTTCATGAACTCGTCGTTCACGCGGACCGAGTTGTTGGCGTTCTGGTACTGGACGGACGTGATGTCGTCGCCGCCCAGGTCCATGTCGAAGCCCGCGTCGCGCAGCGCGCGGATCTTCTCCTCTTCCTTCACCTTGGTCTCGATGAAGGCCTCGACGTCCGGGTGGTCGACGTCGAGCACGACCATCTTGGCCGCGCGACGGGTCGCGCCGCCTGACTTGATCGTTCCGGCGGACGCGTCGGCGCCGCGCATGAAGGAGACCGGTCCCGAGGCGTTGCCGCCGGAGGAGAGCAGTTCCTTGCTGGAGCGGATGCGGGAGAGGTTCAAGCCGGCGCCCGAGCCGCCCTTGAAGATCATCCCCTCTTCCTTGTACCAGTCGAGGATCGAGTCCATCGAGTCGTCGACGGCCAGGATGAAGCAGGCGCTGACCTGCTGCGGCTGCTTGGTGCCGACGTTGAACCACACCGGCGAGTTGAAGCTGAAGACCTGGTGCAGCAGCGCGTAGGTCAGCTCCTCGTCGAAGACGTCGGCGTCCGCCGGGGAGGCGAAGTAGCCGTTGTCCTCGCCGGCCTTGCGGTAGGTCTTCACCACTCGGTCGATGAGCTGCTTCAGACCGGACTCCCGGTCCGGCGAGCCGACCGCGCCGCGGAAGTACTTGCTTGTGACGATGTTGACCGCGTTCAACGACCAGAAGTCGGGGAACTCGACGCCACGCTGCTCGAAGTTGATCGAGCCGTCGCGCCAATTGGTCATGACGACGTCACGACGCTCCCAGGCCACCTCGTCGTAGGGGTGCACGCCGGGGGTGGTGTGGATGCGTTCGATGCGCAGACCCTTGGCCGCCTTGCTCCCCTTGGGACGGGAACCTCGCGCCGGGTTGCTCGTCGTCTCTGTCATGCCGCCTCCCTGTACGGGCAAAACGCCCATATGTGCACACTTCTTCCCGTGGCACGGTCTTGTGTCTGGTAGATCCCCGGCCGCTCATCGCAGCCGGGGCAGGTCTGTACGGCGCCGCTCACTCAGCGGCGGTGGCGGGTCCGGGGACCGCGAGGTCCCCGCATCCGCAGTCCTGCGCGGGAGGCCGCACCTCGCGCAATTCGGCGATGGCGGCCTCGAAATCGTCCAGCGAGTCGAACGCCCGGTACACGGACGCGAAGCGCAGATAGGCGACGAGGTCGAGATCCTGCAGCGGGCCGAGTATGGCAAGCCCGACGTCATGTGTGGACAGCTCCGCGCTGCCGGTGGCGCGGACGGCTTCCTCGACCCGCTGGCCGAGCTGCGCGAGCGCGTCCTCGGTGACGGGCCGGCCCTGGCACGCCTTGCGCACGCCGGCGATGACCTTGTTGCGACTGAAGGGTTCGGTGACCCCGCTGCGCTTGACCACGATGAGCGACGCGGTCTCCACCGTCGTGAAACGGCGGGAGCAGTCCGGACACTGGCGGCGCCTGCGAATCGCGGTGCCGTCATCGGCGGTCCGGCTGTCGACGACACGGCTGTCGGGGTGCCTGCAGAAGGGACAGTGCATGATCCTCCACCCTCCTCACCCTGTGAACGGACGAGCGCCCGAAACGCCGCGCGCGACTAGCAGCCTCGACCGGCCGGAACCGGCCCGCGGAGCTACCTCCAGCATATGCGATGCCCCTGGTCGGCGAAGACCATGGACCACAACTTGTGGTGGACGCTGCATATCTAACCACTACATCTGGTGCCCGGCGGATATCCGTACCGCTCGCGTGTCACGCCGCCGCGGCACCCCCCGGGTGGCCCCTGAGGACCTGGACGAGGTTACGGGAAGCGCCCCGGCCACCGACCGGCCGGGGCGGGAATGGCAGACTGAGCGCCGGCACGGCGGCAACGGTCGCGAGCATCCACGAGCCCGACCTCCCCGGCTGCCACGACGGCCACGGCGGGGGAATGCCGCAAAAGCCCGAATCGACTTTCGACACATACACCCGATTGCTTGATCAGGGCAGTGCATCTTCGATTTTTCACTCGAACGTGTGTTTGGCGCAACCTTTCGAAAGCTACTACCGTTGTCCAACTAGGGAGAACATCTCGAGAGGGGCCTAAACGACGTGACCACCACCGCAGACAGTGCCACCATCACCGCCCAGGAACGCTCCCAGAGCCGACTCGACCAGACGACTGCGATGACTGAATCAGGTACGAACCCCGAGGGGCAGAAGCCCGGGCGCTCGCTGCCCGGCCGACCTCCGGGAATCCGGGCGGACAGCTCAGGGCTGACCGACCGGCAACGTCGGGTCATCGAAGTCATCCGGGATTCGGTCCAGAGGCGCGGTTATCCGCCGTCCATGCGTGAGATCGGCCAGGCGGTGGGGCTGTCGAGCACGTCGTCCGTCGCCCATCAGCTGATGGCCCTGGAGCGCAAGGGCTTCCTGCGCCGCGACCCGCACCGGCCGCGCGCGTACGAAGTGCGCGGCTCCGACGCGCCCAACACCCAGACGACGGACACGGCAGGCAAGCCCGCCGCGTCGTACGTCCCGCTGATCGGGCGGATCGCGGCCGGTGGTCCGATCCTCGCCGAGGAGTCGGTGGAGGACGTCTTCCCGCTCCCCCGCCAACTCGTCGGCGACGGCGAACTGTTCGTCCTCAAGGTCGTCGGCGACTCGATGATCGAGGCCGCGATCTGTGACGGCGACTGGGTGACGGTCCGCCGCCAGCCGGTGGCCGAGAACGGCGACATCGTGGCCGCCATGCTCGAAGGCGAAGCCACCGTCAAGCGCTTCAAGCGCGAGGACGGGCATGTGTGGCTGCTGCCGCACAACTCCGCGTATCAGCCGATCCCGGGTGACGAGGCCACCATCCTGGGCAAGGTCGTCGCGGTGCTGCGCCGGATCTGACACTCCCCGCACGACCGGGCCCCGGAACCACTGCGCCGGTTCCGGGGCCCTGCTGTATCCAAGGACAGAGCTGTCCCCAGGGCCGTCGCTGCTTCCAGAACCATCGCCCGCGTCCTGCTACGACTCGACCGCCTCAGCGACTTCGAGTATCCCGGACGTCTCAGGAACATCGCGGATCTCGGGAGTCTCAGGGACCTCGGGGATCTCCGAAACCTCAGGCTTCTCAGGGCCTTCGGCCGCTTCCCGCGCCTCGGCGGCGGCCGCGATCGAAGCGAGCGAGCGGCGCGCCTGATTGCGGTCCGTCGTGTACCAGAAGTCCGGCAGCGTGGCCCGCAGAAAACTGCCGTAACGCGCCGTCGCCAGCCGCGGATCGAGCACCGCGACCACCCCGCGGTCCCCCGACGCGCGCACCAGCCGGCCCGCGCCCTGCGCCATCAGCAGCGCTGCGTGCGTAGCCGCGACGGCCATGAATCCGTTGCCGCCGCGCTCCTCCACCGCCTTCTGCCGCGCGCTCATCAGCGGGTCGTCGGGGCGGGGGAACGGAATCCGGTCCATGACGACCAACTGGCAGTTGGAGCCCGGCACATCGACGCCCTGCCACAGCGACAGCGTGCCGAACAGGCAGGTGGGAGCGTCTCCGGCGAAGGTGCGGATCAGCTCGCCCAAGGTCTCCTCGCCCTGCAGCAGGATCGGCATGTCGAGCCGCCCGCGCAGTTCCTCGGCGGCGGCCTGGGCGGCGCGCATCGAGGAGAAGAGGCCGAGCGTACGGCCGCCGGCGGCCTCCACCAGCTCGGTCAGCTCGTCCAGCATGTCGCCACGACTGCCCTCGCGGCCGGGCTGCGCGAGGTGCTTGGCGACGTAGAGGATGCCCTGCTTCGGATAGTCGAAGGGCGAGCCGACGTCGATGCCCTTCCAGACCGGGATGTCCTCCCCCGTCACGCCTTCCGGAGAGAGGCCCAGCGAGGCCGCCACCCCGTTGAAGTCCGCGCCGAGCTTGAGCGTCGCCGAGGTCAGCACCACGGAGCGCTCGGTGAAGATCTTCTCCCGCAGCAGCCCCGAGACGGACAGCGGAGCGACCCGCAGCGATGCGCCGAACCGGTCGTGCCGCTCCATCCAGACGACGTCCCACTCGGAACCGTTCGCGAGGCGCTCCGCCACCGAGTGGACGTTCTCCACCGCGGCGAGCGCCTGCTTGCGCACCGCGTCCTCGTCCTGGACGGACTTGTCGCGGGTTCCGGCCATCGCGGAGATGACCGTACGGGCCGCGTCGCGCAGCGCCATCAGGGCGTACCCGAGGTCCTCGGGGATCTCCTCGATGCGGCCGGGGAGCGCCAGCTCCATCAGCCGCTCGAAGCTCTCCGCCGCACTCAGCAGTCCGTCGGCGGCCTTCTCGTTGACGAGCTTGGAAGCGCGCCGCACCGCACGGTTGACCCCGCCGGGGCTGAGCTCGCCGGTGGCGACATTGGTGACCCGCGAGACCAGCTCGTGGCCCTCGTCGATGATCAGCACTTCATGGCTGGGCAGCACCGGCGCACCCTCGATGGCGTCGATCGCCAGCAGGGCGTGGTTGGTCACGACCACATCGGCGAGCTTGGCCCGCTCGCGGGCCGCCTCGGCGAAGCACTCCGCGCCGTACGCGCACTTGGACGCGCCCAGGCACTCGCGCGAGGAGACCGAGATCTGGCCCCAGGCCCGGTCGGAGACGCCGGGGGTGAGGTCGTCGCGGTCCCCGGTCTCGGTCTCGTCGGCCCAGTCGCGCATCCGCAGCAGGTCCTTGCCCAGCTTGCTGGTGGGACTGCTCGCCTTCACCGCCTCGAACGGGTCGAAGAGGCCGTCGTCCTCCTCCTGCGGCACGCCTTCGCGCAGGCGGTGCAGGCAGAGGTAGTTCGAGCGGCCCTTGAGCATGGCGAACTCGGGACGGCGGCGCAGCAGCGGCTGGAGCGCGTCGACGGTGCGCGGCAGGTCGCGCTCGACGAGCTGGCGCTGCAGCGCCAGCGTGGCCGTCGCGATGACGACACGCTCGCCGTGGGCCAGCGCGGGCACCAGATAGCCGAGGGACTTGCCGGTGCCCGTACCGGCCTGCACCAGTAGATGGGAACCGTCGTCCACAGCGGTCTCGACGGCTTCGGCCATGGTGACCTGGCCGGGACGCTCGGTGCCGCCCACAGCGGTGACGGCGGCGTGCAGCAGGTCGGGGAGTTTGGGCTTCGTCATAGCGGTTCCACCCTAAGGGGCCGCACTGACATCGTCCGCCGTCACAGCTGGTGGAGGGGGTTGCGCACGGTGCCGTGGACGGCCGCGTGCGGGCGTTCGGGCCGGTCACGGTAGCCGTCGAGATGCAGCCGGTTCCGGTTGAGGCAGAGCCGTTCGATCCGAGGGGTCAGCAGGTCGAAGGTCTCGAACCGGTTCTTGAGCTCCGGAAAGAGCTCGTGGTGCCGCAGGATTTCTGCCCGCAGGAGTGACCAGAACTCGTTTTCGGTGACGCCCAGTTGATCTTCGTACAGGGGCGCGAGATAGCGGAAGACTCCGATGAAGAGGCCGGAGTGAATGAACTGGGTCAGGAAGGCCGGGGCCTCGGTGAGCAGCACGGCGCGTACGTCCTCGGACATGGCGGCGTGCTCGGGCAGCGGCTCCGCGCTGACGTTCATGTCGTCGACGAAGTCCTTGACCGCGAGCCGTACGGGCACGTCCCGCTCGTCGAAGACGACGATGGCGTTCTCGCCGTGCGGGGAGAAGACCGTGCCGTACTGGTAGAGGAAGCGCAGCAGCGGTGGCATCAGAGCGGCGAAGAGGCTGCGCAGCCAGATGGCCGGCGCGAGTCCGGAGCGGTGCACGAGTTCGGCGGTGAAGGACCGCCCCCGCGCGTCGGTGTGCAGCAGGGAGGCGAGCGTACGGGCCCGCTCCCCCGGGTCCAGCTGAGGGGTCAGGGGCTCGCGCCAGATGCAGCCGAGCAGTTCCTTGTACTGGTACGGGACGCCGGGCAGCCGGTCGTACAGCGGGTGCCGGACGGTGACGGAGGCGGTCTCGCCGAGCAGGATCACCCGGGTCTCGTCGTGCAGAAAGGAATCAGCATCGCGCAGCCGGTGCACCCAGGCGGTGACGGCGGGGGCTGCGAGCGTGCGCTCGGTCGGCAGTCCGCGCCAGACGAGGGTGTTGAGGATGGAGAGCGGGAGCTTGACCGTGCGGCCGTTCGGCCGTGCGAGGTTGAGGAAGGTGCGGATGGACTGCTGGGGCAGTCTGAGGTCGCCGTCGGTGGGCAGCGGGATGACGGCGTGGTCGGCGACCTGCGGGGCGAAGAGCGGCGCGATGGTCTCGTCCCACTGCCAGGGGTGGACGGGCAGCCAGAGGTAGTCGGCCGGGTCCTGTCCATGGTCGGCGACGGCGCGGGCGAAGACGGCGCGGGTCTCGGGGGTGAGCTCTTCGGCGTAGAGCCGGTCCGGGGTGGCGAGTACGGCGACGCCCCGGTACTGCGCGAGGTCCCGGCGCACCGCCAGCCAGGGCAGCTGATGCGCCGTGCGGGCCTCGGGGGCCCAGCGGCCGGCGTCGGCGGCGGAGAAGCCGAGCCTGCCTTTGTTGGCGACGAGCCAGGGGTGACCGCTCTGGTGGCCTTCGAGCGCGGCGTAGCCGAGGTCGGCCATGGCCGCCGCGCTGATCGCGGTGTCGTCGAGCCGGGCGTCGGCGGCGAGCGTGGCGGTCAGCTCGCGGATCAAGTGTCCGGTGGTGTCACCGGTCAGGCCGAGCACGGTGTCGTGGGCGAGCGCGAGGAAGTGGAACGGGTCTCCCGAGGGGGTGATGGAGCCGGGGTCCACCCGCCAGTGCCCATAGGCGCCGCGACGGGCCTCGAAGCGGTAGGTGACCTCGCTCGTGACGGGGAGCCGGTAGGCGGAGGGCGTGCGGGTGGGGGTGTCGGGGCCGCCGGGACCGGTGCTGGCGGCGGAATCCGGGTCGGTGTCGGGCTCGGGCGTGATGACGCCTTCGTACGCGAACTCGCCGAGCATCTTCGCGAGCAGGCGGCGGGCGGCGCGCCGCCAGGTGGTCTGCGAGGGGCTGAGTGAATCGGGCACTACCTGAATCCTTGGGGAGGGAATCTGCTGGGGCGGAATCTGTGGGCGGAACCCGCACGGGGTGGGCGGTGTACAGGAAGTAGGCGTTCGCGAATCGAAGGCGGTCAGAGCAGATGACGCAGAGCACGGTCCCGGATCATCAGCGCCGCGCGCTTGTCGGGGAGTTCGACCTCGACGGAGAAGCGGAAGCCGGCGCTGAGGAAGGCCGCGACGGAAGGGGTGTTGCGCAGGTCGGGTTCGGCGATGATCCGGCCGCAGCCCGGGCGGCTGTCGAGGACGAGATCGGCGACGGCCCGGAGCAGCGTGGTGCCGACCCCGCGGCCGCGGTCGGACACACCGCCGATGAGCAGATGGAGCCCGGTGTCGTGGGGGCGCGCCGGGTAATAGCGGGCGACCGGGTCGAGGTCGGCGCGGTAGACCTCCCAATAGCTCATCGGGAGGCCGTTGAGCACGCCCAGACACGGCACACTGCGGCCGTCGCCGCCGAGTTGGCTGCGCAGATGCGCTGCCGTGGCCTCCGGAGATCCCGCGAGTTCCCAGAAGGCGGCGACAGCTGGATCATTCATCCACCGGACGATCAGGGAGAGATCGCGCGCGATCCGTACGGGTACGAGCCGGAAGACGCCCACACGCGTTTCGGCCGGCTTCCAGCCGGCCACGCCGTCGAGCAGATCCGGCCGGGGCGGGGCTCCGTCGGCCGGGTCGATGTCGGCCGGGTCCATCGCGGCGGGCAACGCGGCTCCGAGAGGTGCGGTGGACGCCAGATCGAGGAGTTCATCGGGCAGCTGTAGATCGAGGGTGTCATCGGTGCTGGAGCCGGTGCTGGTCCCGGTGCTGCTGGTGCTGAAGTCGGTGGGCGGCACGGCGACTCTCTCCTCTCGTGGATCTCATGTGTCATGTCGCCCGGGCGACAAGGGGGTTGGTGATGGTGACGTAGACGGACTGGGTGTCGACCGGGCCGACCAGCTCGTCGAGGCCGTGCAGCCGGGTGAGGAGATTGGCCTTGCAGCGCAGGGTGGGGGTCTCCAACAGCTGTCCGGGCAGCCCGGACCGGATCTTGGCGGGCCCGGAGGCTGCTTCGTGGAGGAAGCGCCGGAAGGCGGCGAGCAGCACGCCCTCGTCCGCGAGCCGTTGGGCGCCGAAGGCGCCGATCAGACCGAGGACGTTGTTGATGCCGAGGTAGTAGGCGAGGCGCTCGTCGGCGACGTCATCGGCGACGTAGGTGTCGCTGGCGGTGCCGACGCCCGGCAGTCGCCGGTCGAGGTCGGCACGGCGCGATTCGCGGAAGTAGTAGCCCTGGTTGTCGCGATAGCGGCCGCCGGCGGGCCAGCCGTCGCCGTCGAGCACCACCAGGGTGTTCTGCTGGTGGGCCTCCAACGCGATGCCCACCTCGCCGTCGAGCCACAGCACGGGGCGTACGACCGCTTCGAGGTAGCGCAGGAACCACTCCGTGGCGACGGCGCCGGTGGGCCGTCCGGTCCGGGCGGCCAGCCGGCCGACGACCTCCTCAAGCCGCGAATGCAGCCCGGACTTCCCCGGCCAGGGCCGGAGGGACACCAGTCCGGCGACGCAGACGGCGTCGTCGCCCGGCCTGATGGGGTTGTGCCGGATCACGGTGTCGAGACCGGGTACCGGCTCGCCGTCCGGTCCGGTCAGGGCGAGCCAGGCCGGGTCGCGCACGATATCGAAGCCGGGGTGCGCGGCCCTCCACTGCGCGCTGAGCCCGGTACGGAGCAGCCGGTGCACCTCGACGCCGCGCTGGAGCTCCTTGCGGAGGTTCTCCCGGCGGGAGTTGGTGATGCGCAGGGCCAGCGAGAGCTTGAGCATCGCGCTCGCACCGGGCCGGTAGACGGTGCGGACCGAGGAGGTGGGGTTCCAGGGTTCGCCGTGCGGGCCCAGGTCATGCAGCAGGCCGGCGTCGAGGAGTCCGGCCACGGCCGGCCGGAGCCGCAGTTCGCGGACCTGCCAGGGGTGCAGTGGCAGGGCCGCGGTGCCGACGGGCAGGTCCAGACCCGCCCCGGCCAGGCCGGCGGTGAGCCGGTCGGCCGGTACGGCCCGGCCTCGTTCGGTCCACGCCGAGTCCGAGGCGAGGACCGAACGGTCGACGGCCATCCAGTGCAGCACGAACGAGCCGCGCAGTTCCGGCGAGTAACCGAGGGACTCGGCGTCGGAGAGCCCCTCCCTGCTCTTGGGCGTGGGGTGCAGGGGGTGGCCGAGGATCAGCGACTGCTCGGCTTCGAGAAAGCGGTCGCCTCGGCTGTTAGCTGCTTCGTCCGGTGCGGGCTGCGCCCGGCGGTGGCTCAGGAAGTCCGCGGTGCGCCGCACCGAGTCGGCGACTCGTCCCACAAGGTCCGCGCCCTCGCCGCCCGGGGCCATCGCAGTGCTGTAGGCCGCTTCCCGGCCGAGCAGCGCGGCCAGGGTGACCGAGTCGACGACGGGAGCGTCCTGAGGCCCGTCCTCGAGGACGGGGGGCCCGAACCGGTGGCAGCCGGTGGCCGACCAGTAGTGCACGGGGACCTGGAGAGCCGCGCCGCTGGCGGGAAGCGGGAGGTGCAGCGCCTGGCCGTCCGGCCGTGGGGTGTCGGTCTCCCGCACCCAGCAGCGCAGCAGATTCTCGACGGCGGCCGCGTCCGCGGCGAGCAGCGGGTCCGGGTGTTCCAGCCGGTCGAGGGGGTCCGAGGGGCCCTCCGGCAGCTTCGGGCCGATGGCGGCGGGGCGTGGCTCACCGGGGCGAGCCTGTCGCGGCACCGCGGGCTCGATCAGCCGGGCGAGCCGACTGCGGACCGTTGCCCGCCCGTCGGCCGGCTCGGCGTGGGATCCGGAGTGTGCGTTCATGGTGCGTGCGGCGCGCAGATCCTGGCGGTCAGGCCGAGGAGACGGCGCCTCCCTCCTTCGACGGATGACCGTGTGCGGGTGTCGGCGACAAGCGGCGGGCGGTGCGGTGCGCGCGGTGGCCCACGCGGTGGTGAACGAGACCCCGGCGGTGGTGAACGAAGCCCACGCGGTGGTGAACGAAGAGGTCAGCTGAACGATCAGCGGACCCGGGGGCGGATCGGTGCGCGGAGCGATCGGCGGACCGCGCCGGGCGCGGACGGCGTACCGGCCGATCGGTCCGCGCTGTCATCGGCGGGCCCCCGACGGCGGTCCTGGCAGCGACCCGGAGGGGGCGGGGGATCGCCGTGCCGCGGCGTCGATCGCGTCGGCCAGTCGGTCCAGGATCGCTTCGGCCTGTTCGTCGGTGATGGTGAGCGGCGGCAGGAGCCGGACCACGCTCGCGTGCCGACCGCCCAGTTCGACGATCAGGCCGCGCCGCAGGCACTCCTGCTGCACGGCTTCGGCGAGGGCCGGAGCGGCCTGTGCCGGACGCGGGCCGTCGTCCGCCCAGGCCCCGCCGGCCGCGCCTTCACCGACCGGGGCCCCGGCCCCGGTGCCGGCTCCGCCCCCCGGGGACTGTGGGTCGACGAGTTCGACGCCGATCATGAGCCCCCTGCCGCGCACATCGCCGATGCAGCGGTGTTCGCCTGCGAGCCGTCTCAGCCGCCGCAGCATCGACTCGCCGAGAGCGGCGGCCCGTTCGGCGAGCCGGTTCTCCCGGACGTACGCCAGAGTGGCGGCCCCGGCTGCCATCGCGAGCTGGTTGCCGCGGAAGGTTCCCGCGTGCGCGCCCGGTCGCCAGGCGTCCAGCTCCTCCCGGTAGACGACGACGGCCAAGGGCAGGCTGCCGCCGATCGCTTTGGACAGCACCATCACGTCGGGCACGATGCCGCTGTGCTCGACCGCCCAGAAGGCACCGGTCCGTCCGACGCCGGTCTGCACCTCGTCGGCGATGAGCGGGATGCCCCGCGCGGCCGTGACCGCGCGCATCCGGCGCAGCCAGCTGTCGGGGGCGGGAATCACCCCTCCCTCGCCCTGCACCGGTTCGAGGATCATCCCGGCCGGTGCGCCGACTCCGCTCCTGGGATCGTCGAGCAGGCTCTCCGTCCATCGGGCCGACAGCTCCGCGCCCCGTTCCCCGCCGACTCCGAACGGACAGCGGTAGCCGTACGGGTACGGCAGCCGGGCGACGCGTACCTCCGGAGCACCGCCGGACGCGGCGAGCGCCCCCGAAGTCATCCCGTGGTACGCGCCGGTGAAGGCGAGCAGACCGTCGCGCCCGGTCGCGGTCCGTACGAGCTTGAGGGCGGCCTCGACGGCGTCGGTGCCCGCCGGGCCGCAGAACTGGACCCGCGCCCGGTCCGCGAACGCCCGCGGCAGGGTGGCGAAGAGTTCGGTGGTGAAGGCGTCCTTGACCGGAGTGGCCAGGTCCAGGACGTGCAAAGGGGCCCCCGAGTCAAGGACTGAGCGGATCGCCTCCAGCACGACCGGGTGATTGTGGCCGAGGGCCAGCGAGCCCGCCCCGGATAGGCAGTCCAGATAGCGCCGCCCGTCGGCGCCTTCGATCGTCAGCCCGCGCGCCCGCACCGGCACGATGGGCAGCGAGCGGGCATAGGTACGGGCAGCCGATTCGCGCAGCGACTGCCGCCGCAGAATGCCCTCATGAGCTGCGGGCAGCGCCGCCGGCTGGGTCACGGCCACGGTCGAGAGTCCTCCCACTGAACTGAGCGAGTTGCACCGGGCTGAACGCTGACGAGCCGTCCCCCGTACGTACCAACGATGCGGCGGGCGGCGGATCACGGTCCGGGACAAGATCCTTGACGGCGCGGAACCACAGCCCCTGCCGCAGCCGTCTCCAACGGCACCCGGCATAGTGGGGCCCGCCCCCTCGCCGGGGCGGTGCATGACAAGTTCAGAACGGAACCCGAACACCTTCAGGGGGAGTCCACCCAATGCCATCCAACCGTCGGCCAGCGCTCGTCGCGGCCGCTCTCGCCGCCGTGCTGGCGCTGGCCGCCAGTGCCTGCGGCCCGACCGACGACAACGCGGACGACAAGCCCAGCGCCTCGGCGGACCAGCAGGGCACGGACGACGTGGCCCTCCCCAAGGACCTCGACTCCCGCTTGAAGGAGCTGGGCCTCGACCCGGACAAGTGGAAGCACGGGGAGTGGAAGAACTGGGACCACGACAAGTGGCTGCGCGAGGCACGGGAGTTCGTCAACCCGATCATCGACGACCTCTGGAAGCCCAAGCGGATGCAGGAGGCGGATACTCCTGACAAGACCGTCGAGCAGGACATCTCCGGCGACCAGGGAGTCACCGACCGGGAGCCGCCTCCGGTCCGCGCCCAGGCGGTCAAGACGCCGTACCACTCCAACGCCGCTCCGGTCGGCAAGGTCTTCTTCGACAGCCCCGAGGGCCCGATGGTCTGCTCGGCCACCGTGGTGAAGGACCCGGCCCACCCCGGCAAGTCCAACATGGTGTGGACAGCGGGCCACTGCGTGCACGCGGGCAAGAAGGGCGGCTGGTACCGCAACATCGCCTTCGTCCCGTCCTACAACGACAACGGCAAGACCGCGGCGCAGGCCAAGGGCGCCGGCCAGCAGGAGATGACGCCCTACGGCGTCTGGTGGGCGGACTGGGCCCAGACCTCCCCGCAGTGGATCCGCACCGGCGCGGCCACCGGCGGCTCCGGCGCGCCGTACGACTTCTCGGTGCTGCACGTGAAGCCGGAGAAGGCGACCGGCAAGTCCCTGGAGGAGACCGTCGGCGCGGCGCTGCCGGTCGAGTTCAACGCTCCGAAGGCTCAGGAGATCAAGAGCATGGGCGCCTGGGGCTACCCGGCCGCGCCGCCGTTCGACGGTGAGCGGATGTACGACTGCGTCGACAAGCCGGGCCGGCTCTCGCTGGACGCCGCTCAGCCCACGATGTACCGCATCGGCTGCACGATGACGGCCGGCTCCTCCGGCGGCGGTTGGTTCGCCAACGGGGCGGACGGCAAGCCCGCGCTGGTGTCCAACACCTCCATCGGCCCGGTGACCGCCACCTGGCTGGCCGGCCCGCGGCTGGGTGACGAGGCCAAGACCGTCTACAACTCGGTCAGCGACAAGTTCACGAAGAAGTAGACGACGTAGCACAGGTAGAAGTAGCGGAACCCCGGCCGACGACAGTCGGGGTTCCGCACATGCGAAGGCCCGCCCCCAGTAATCGGGGGCGGGCCTTCGCATTGAGCCGGTCAGTGCACCGGTGGCACGCGCGGCACGGTCGTCACCGCCGCACGAGCACCGCCAACCGCTACGGTGACGGCCTCCGTTACGGCTGTACGACCGCGACCGGAACGAACGGCAGTAGTTCGGCCGCCAGTTCCGCGTGCACCCGGGCCTTGAGCAGTGTGCCCTCCGCGAGGTGCTCCTCGGAGATCACGTCGCCGTCGGCGTGCGCGCGCGAGATGAGCGCGCCCTGTGTGTACGGAACCAGCGCCTCGATCTCGACCTGCGGCCGGGGCAGCTCCTCGTCGATCAGCGCGAGCAGTTCGTCGATGCCCGCACCGGTCCTGGCCGATACCGCGATGGCGTGCGGCTCGACGCGCAGCAGTCGCTGAAGGACCTCGGGGTCGGCCACGTCAGCCTTGTTGATCACCACGATCTCGGGCACGTCCAGCGCGCCGACCTCGCGGATGACCTCACGCACGGCCGCCAGCTGCTCTTCCGGCACCGGGTGCGCACCGTCCACCACGTGCACGATCAGGTCGGAGTCACCGACCTCTTCCATGGTGGAGCGGAACGCCTCGACCAGGTGGTGCGGCAGGTGCCGTACAAAACCGACGGTGTCGGCGAGGGTGTAGAGCCGCCCGCTGGGCGTCTCCGACCGTCGCACGGTCGGGTCGAGGGTGGCGAACAGTGAGTTCTCCACCAGCACACCCGCGCCGGTCAGCCGGTTGAGCAGCGAGGACTTCCCCGCGTTGGTGTAGCCGGCGATGGCGACCGACGGCACCTTGTTGCGACGGCGTTCCTGTCGCTTGAGGTCGCGGCCGATCTTCATGGCCTCGATCTCCCGGCGCATCTTCGCCATCTTCTCGCGAATCCGTCGCCGGTCGGTCTCGATCTTGGTCTCACCGGGGCCGCGGGTGGCCATACCGCCGCCGGATCCACCGGAACCGGACGATCCGCCACCACCCATCTGCCGGGACAGCGACGCGCCCCAGCCACGCAGCCGGGGCAGCATGTACTGCATCTGTGCCAGCGAGACCTGCGCCTTGCCCTCTCGGGACTTGGCGTGCTGCGCGAAGATGTCGAGGATCAGCGCGGTGCGGTCCACCACCTTGACCTTCACGACGTCTTCGAGATGGATCAGCTGGCCGGGGCTCAGCTCACCGTCGCAGACGACGGTGTCGGCCCCGGTGTCGAGAACGATGTCGCGCAGCTCCTGGGCCTTGCCCGAGCCGATGTACGTCGCGGGGTCGGGCTTGTCGCGGCGCTGGATGACACCGTCGAGAACCTGCGCACCCGCCGTCTCGGCGAGCGCGGACAGCTCCGCGAGAGAGTTCTCCGCGTCCTTGACCGTGCCTGACGTCCAGACGCCGACCAGCACCACGCGCTCCAGGCGCAGCTGCCGGTACTCGACCTCGGTGACGTCTTCGAGCTCGGTGGAGAGACTGCCGACGCGGCGCAGCGCGGCGCGATCGGAACGTTCGTGCTGGTCGCCGTCCCGCTCGCCGTCCCGATCTCCGTCGATCTCGTTGCTCCAGGAGACGTCCTCTTCCATCAGGGCGTCGGCCCGAAGGCCATCCGGGAGGTTCTGCCGGTCCTGCGGAATGGAAGAAGAGGAGGTCATTTGATCCTTAATGTCGTAGGTAGCTCTCGGTGGCTTCAACGTCCGGCTCTCCGGAAGGATTCCCGGGGCGCTCGTCGAACCGACCCAATGATGGTCGCATGGCGCACCGGGAGCGTCACACAGTTTTCCGTCGGACGGTCCCCCTCGGCCCCTGACCTGCGGCACCGCCTATCGCCGATCTTCCGGTGCGCCCTTCGTCCCGACTCCGCCGCCTTCCGGTCCGCTCCTGGAGCGGGTGTGCGGAGCGGCCTTCTGCGGCGCGGCGGGACGCCAGTCGGCGTGGCCCGGCATCGGCGGGGTCTTCGCTCCGTAGAGCCATTTCTCGAAGAATTCCGAAAGATCCTGGCCGGAGATCTCGGCGGCGAGCGCCGTGAAATCGGCGGTGGAGGCGACGCCGTCGCGGTGCCGGCTCACCCAGGTGCGCTCCAGCCGGTCGAAGGCCGGCTGGCCGATCCGCTCCCGCAGCGCGTAGAGGACCAGTGCGCTGCCGTCGTAGACGACGGGGCGGAAGATGCCGATCTTGCGGCCGTCCTTCGGCGGCTTCGGGGCGGCCGGCGGGCCTCCCTGGGCGCGCCAGCCGTCGGAGCGGGCGTACGCCTCCCGCATCCGGCGGGTCATCGAGATCTTCGACTTCTCCTGGGCGTACAGCGCCTCGTACCAGGTGGCGTGGGCCTCGTTGAGCCACACGTCGGACCAGCGGCGCGGGCTGACGCTGTCCCCGAACCACTGGTGCGACAGCTCGTGGACCATGACCGAGTCGACGTACCACTCGGGGAAGCCGGGCTCGGTGAACAGCCTGTGCTCGAAGAGCGAGAGGGTCTGCGTCTCCAGCTCGAAGCCGGTGCTGGCGTCGGCGATGAGCACGCCGTACGTCTCGAAGGGGTAGCGGCCGATCTTCCCTTCCATCCAGGCGATCTGGTCCGGCGACTTGGCGAGCCACTTCTCCATGTCCTCGCGGTCCCGCGTCCGGACGACGTCGCGCATCGGCAGTCCGTTCGGTCCGGTGCGGACGGGGACGGCGGAGCGGCCGATGGAGACCTGGGCGAGTTCGGTGGCCATCGGGTGCGCGCTGCGGTACTCCCAGGTGGTGGCCGCCCCGCTCGGGGTCCGCTCGGTGCGCGTGCCATTGGCGACGACCGTCAGATCCTTGGGAGCGGTGACCCGGAAGGTGAAGATCGCTTTGTCGGAGGGGTGGTCGTTGCAGGGGAAGACGCGGTGTGCGGCGTCCGCCTGGTTGGCCATCGCCAGGCCGTCGCTGGTGCGCAGCCAGCCGCCGTCCGCGGTGTCCCCGGCCCCGCCCGCTCCCCCGCTCGTGGTCTCGCCCTTGGTCCCGGCCGCGGCGGGGTCGCTGGTGTGCCGGACGGTCACCCGCATCGCCATGCCGGGCAGGATCGGCATATCCGGGGTGACGACCAGGTCTTCCCGCGCCGTGGCGAACCGCGCCGGTCGGCCGTTGACCTCCACGGAGTGGACGGTCCCGCGCGCGAAGTCGAGGTTGATGTGCTCCAGGGGCTCGGTGACGCGGGCGTCGATCTCGGTGACGGCTTCCAGCGGATCGGTGTTCCGTCCCAGGTAGTCGAAATCGAGGTGGTAGGCGAGGACGTCATAGCCGGGATTCCCCAGGTGCGGGAAGATCCGGTCGCCCAGTCCCAGCGGACCGGGCGGCGGCGTCGAGGCCGCGACGAGGGCGGTCGTGGCGATCACCACCAGGGCGGCCCTGCCGTACGGCAGGCGCCGGGACCTCGGTCGGCGGAGTTGCGGTTGCTGGAGTGTCGGTTGCCGGGAGTGCGGTTGCCGGGGCTTGGGGGGCCGCACGGCGTCGGCCGCGGAGGTCTCGTGGGAGGTCTCGTGGCCGGGAGTTTGCGACATGCCATACCGCTATCAGCGCCCGTCACCCCTGCGGCGGCGACTCGGCAGTGATCCACTCGAACGAGCGGTCGCCGGGGCACTCCCCAGCCCATACACCCCAGTCCATGCGCCAGGCGCACGCCTCCCGCGCCACCGTCGCCGACGCGCCCCCGCGCACGGGCACGCCTCTCACGCCCCCCGCCCCGCCGTTACGCCCCCGCCGCGCTCACCGGCCGCCCCGCCCGGGTGACGTCGAAGACGCCGGGCACCCGGCGCATCGCCCGCATCAGGGCGGGCAGCCCCAACGCGTCGGGGAGCTGCAGCGTGTAGGTGTGCCGGACCCGCTGCTCGTGGGGCGGCTCCACGGCGGCCGACACCACGGTCACCCCCTCGGCCGCGATGGCCTCGGTGAGGTCCGCGAACAGGTGCGGGCGGCCGAACGCCTCCGCGAGCAGGGTCACCCGGCAGTCGCCACTGGGGCCGCCCGCCGAGCCGCCCCACCGGACGACGACCGGTTCACGGCCCGATCCGATCATCCGGGCGACCGCGTCACACTGCGCCCGGTGGACGGTCACCACGCCGCCCCTGACCGCGAAGCCGGTGACCTCGTCGGGCGGCACCGGGGTGCAGCAGCGCGCGAGGCGTACGGAGGCGTCGGGGAGCCCGGCGGCGACGGGCACCGGCCCGATGGCGCACGGCCCCCGGCGATCCGTACCGGGAGCCGGGGCCGGCGGCCCGCCGGCTCCCGCGCCGGAGTCCGGCCCCGAGGCCGCCCCGGACGGCGGCGGGCCCGTCTCAGGGCCGCCGCTGCTCGCCCAGCCGCTGTCGTCCGGCGTGGGCCCGCCGGCCGACGTCGTCGGGTGGGCGGTCAGCCAGCGGGCGATGGCGAGCCGCGCGGAGGGGGTGCGGGCATGGTCGAGCCATTCCGGCGAAGGACCCGAGGTGCCTTCGCCCGCCATCAGCAGGTGCAGTGTGTCGCCGTCGCGCAGCACCGTGGAGAGGCTCGCGAGACGGCCGTTGACGCGGGCGCCGATGCAGGCGTGCGCGAGTTCGCCGTGCTGCGCGTAAGCCGCGTCCACGCAGCTCGCGCCCTCGGGCAGGCCCAGTGTGCCGCCGTTGGCGCGGAAGACGGTGACCTCCCGGTTCTGGGCCAGGTCGTCGCGCAGCGAGGTCCAGAAGGTGTCGGGGTCGGGCGTGATGCGCTGCCAGTCGAGAAGCCGGGAGAGCCAGCCGGGCCGGGTCGGGTCGGCCCGCTCGCCGTCCGATGCCTCGGACCCGCCCGAGCCGCCCGCTCCCGCAGCGCCGGTCCCCGCCGCCCCGATCCCCGTCTCGGCCGCGTCGGCCGCGTACGGATTGCCGAGCGCGATCACCCCGGCCTCGGCCACCCGGTGCATCTGCCCGGTGCGGATGAGGACTTCGCAGACCTCGCCGCCGGGCCCGGAGACGGCGGTGTGCAGCGACTGGTAGAGGTTGAACTTGGGGGCGGCGATGAAGTCCTTGAACTCGGCGATCACCGGCGTGAAGCAGGTGTGCAGCTCCCCGAGGACCGCGTAGCAGTCGGCGTCCTCCGCGACGAGCACCAGCAGCCGGCCCAGGTCGGAGCCGGTCAGCTCGCCGCGCTTGAGGCGCACCCGGTGGACGGATACGAAGTGCCGCGGCCGGATGAGCACTTGAGCGTCGATCTCGGCTTCGCGCAGGACGGACCGCATGCTCCGGGCGGTCGCGGCGAGCGGGTCGGGGCGGCCCGCGTGTTCCATGACCAGTTCGCGGGTGCGGCTGTACTCCTCGGGGTGCAGGATCGCGAAGACCAGGTCCTCCAGCTCGCTCTTGAGCGCCTGCACCCCGAGCCGCTCCGCGAGCGGGATCAGCACATCGCGGGTGACCACGGCGATCCGGGCCTGTTTCTCCGGCCGCATCACGCCGAGGGTGCGCATGTTGTGCAGCCGGTCGGCCAGCTTGATGGACATCACCCGTACGTCGTCGCCGGTGGCCACCAGCATCTTGCGGAATGTCTCCGGCTCGGCCGCCGCGCCGTAGTCCACCTTCTCCAACTTGGTGACGCCGTCGACGAGATAGCAGACCTCCTCGCCGAACTGCTCGCGCACCTGATCGAGGGTCACATCGGTGTCCTCGACCGTGTCGTGCAGCAGCGATGCGGTCAACGCGGTGGTCTCCGCGCCGAGTTCGGCCAGGATCAGCGTGACGGCGAGCGGGTGGGTGATGTACGGCTCGCCGCTCTTGCGCGTCTGGCCGCGGTGCGAGGACTCGGCCAGTACGTAGGCCCGGCTCAGGATGTCGAGATCCGCGGCCGGATGGTGTCCGCGGTGCGCCTTGGCGACGTGTTCCAGCGCGTCCGGCAACCGGCCGCGCGGACTTGGGCCGAGCAGGGCCGCCCGGCCGATCCTTCTCAGGTCCCTCAGGTCGATGCGGGGGCGGCCGCGCTTGCGGCCGACAGCGCCTGGGTTCGTAACCTCTGCGCTCATGGGCACCTCCGGCTCATCGGCCGGCGGCGGCTGTGCTGCCGGGGGTATCCCCCGGCTCCCCAACGGGCGTCCGCGCCGGTGCTTGATGCTACCGACCCCATCACGCGCTGCTGTCCAGCTATCGCCCAGCGTGAAACTGATCACCCATTCGAGCGAAAATACAGCCGAATTCAGCCGAGAGCCGTGTCCAACCAGACGGGCTCGATCTCACCGCTCGCCACGATCACGGCGGGCCCGGTCATCTCGACGGAGCCGTCCGGGTTCTCGGTGATCACCAGGCTGCCGCCCGGCAGGTCCACGGTGTACGCCACCGGGCCGCCGGTGACGGCCGGGTCGACGCCGTCCCGGCGCGCGGCTGCGACCATCACGGCGCACGCGCCCGTGCCGCACGAGCGGGTCTCGCCGGAGCCGCGCTCGTGGACGCGCATCGCGACGTGCCGGGGGCCCCGGTCGACGACGAACTCCACATTGACGCCGTCCGGGTACGCGGCGGCCGGCGAGACCGGGGGCGCGGCCGACAGCTCGCCCGCGTCGGCGAGGTCGTCGACGAACGCGACGGCGTGCGGGTTGCCCATGTTCACGTTGAGCGCGGGCCACCGCCGGTCCCCGACCGTCACGGTGACCTGTCCTTCGGGCAGGACCGCGTTGCCCATCGAGACGGTGATCTCACCGTCCGAGCCGTCCGCGCCGGCTTTGGCGATGTGGACGCGCCGGACCCCGGCGCGAGTGGCGACCGCGAGGTCACCGGCCTCGGCCAGTCCGGCCCGCTGGAGGTAGCGGACGAAGACGCGGACGCCGTTGCCGCACATCTCGGCGATGCTGCCGTCCCCGTTGCGGTAGTCCATGAACCACTCGGCCTCGGCGGCCATGCCGAGTGCCTCGGGGTGCGCTGCGGACCGTACGACCCGCAGCAGACCGTCGCCGCCGACGCCGGCACGCCGGTCGCAGAGCCGGGCGACCGCGGCCGGGGGCAGGTCGAGCCGTCCGTCCGGGTCGGGGACGATCACGAAGTCGTTCTCGGTGCCGTGGCCCTTGAGGAAGGCGAGGCTCAGTGCGGTGCTCACGCTTCGATCGTACGGGGCGCGGGGCGCCGGCTGCGGGCGGCGTCGCGACGGGGACGCGATCCGGCGCGGGGCGCTCGACGCGGGCGCGGCGGCGCGGGCGGGGGCGCGCGGCGGGGTGACGCACGCGGGCGCGGCAGGGGGCACTGCACGGGGGTGCGAGACGGCGGCGCACGCGGGGCGCGGGAGGGGTCGAGGTGGGGCGCGTACTCAGGGATCAGCGCGCACTCGGCGCTCCGCGCTCCCCGATCTGCGGCCTCCGGAGGCCGCCGTCCGCCGCGGTTCAGCGCAGGCGCGCCACGCGCCAGATGGCGAGGACGGCGACCAGCGCGCACACCAGCGTGTACGCGGCGATGACGCGCCAGTCCGGGCGACGGCCGGAGCCGCGCGGCCGCAGGCCGGGCCAGGTGTGGCCCACCCGGCGGGCGGCCATCATGCCCCAGCCCGCGGCGCAGCTGCTGATCAGCAGACCGAGCATCGCGACGACCGCGCCGCCGTCGCCGAATTCGAAGGCGAGCGGGAAGGCGAACATCAGCGAGCCGAGTGCGGCGAGCACCACGATCGGCGCCAGCTGCCACAGCCGCAGGCGTCGCGGCGGGCGCAGCTCGCGGAACGACTCGGCGGTGGCGGCGGAATCCGGTGCGCCGGTGTCGCCGTCGAGCGCGCTCAGCGCGTCGGGGCCGTCCGTCGCGAGCGGCTCGGAGAGCGGGTCGGGCAGCGGCTCGGAGCGGGGTTCGGGCAGCGGCTGGGTTCCGCGGCTGTTCCGGGGCGGCTTGTCACGAGGGCCGGCTTCCATCGCCACACGCCCTCCCAGCTCCGACAACACAGCGATCGATGGTCGATGATGGCACGTCGGCCGGGACCTCGATGACGGCCTGAGCGTCCCGATGCCATGACGTGATCAGGCTGTGACCGCTCGTTCGAGCAAGGCCAGTGCCTGGTGCGGGAGTTCCGCTCTGACGTCCGCCGCGCCGTTGAGCCAGTGCACGCGCGAGTCGCGGCGGAACCATGAGTCCTGGCGGCGCGCGAAGCGCTTGGTGGCGCGTACGGTCTCGGCGCGCGCCTCCCGGTCGGTGCTCTCGCCCGCCAGCAGTGAGAGCACCTGCTGATAGCCGAGGGCTCGTGCGGCGGTACGCCCTTCGCGCAGCCCGGCGCCCTCCAACTCCCGCACCTCGTCGACGAGCCCGGCCGCCCACATCCGGTCCACCCGCGAAGCGATCCGCTCGTCGAGTTCCGGCCGCGCGACGTCGACGCCGATCTGCAGGGTGTCGTAGACGGCCCGCTGGCCGGGCAGGTTGGCGGTGAAGGGGCGGCCGGTGATCTCGATGACCTCCAGCGCGCGGACGATGCGCCGGCCGTTGCTGGGCAGGATGGCGCGGGCGGCCTCCGGATCGGCCGCCGCGAGCCGGCTGTGCAGTGGCCCCGAGCCGTGCTCGGCCAGCTCGCCCTCCAGCCGGGCGCGGACCTCCGGGTCGGTGCCGGGGAACTCCAGCGCGTCGATGGCGCCCTTGACGTACAGCCCGGAGCCGCCCACCAGCACCGGGATCCGCCCTTTCGCCAGCAGCCGGTCGATCTCGGTGCGGGCCAGCCGCTGGTACTCGGCGACGCTGGCCGCCTCCGCCACTTCCCAGATGTCGAGCAGGCGGTGCGGCACGCCCTTCCGTTCCTCCATCGTCAACTTGGCGGTGCCGATGTCCATACCTCGGTAGAGCTGCATGGAGTCGGCGTTGACGACCTCGCCGTCGAGGGCCTGTGCGAGGGCGACGCCCAGATCGGACTTGCCTGCCGCGGTGGGCCCGACGACGGCGATGACCTGCGGTCCGGGGAGGGGGGGGTTCAGGGGTTTCACAGGATCAGTCTCGCAAACCTTGGGGCCCGTACTCGAACGAGCGACGTGACAACCCGCATCCAGGTTCGTTGCCTGTTGCGAGGTGCCGCGGGCCGGTTTACGGGCCGGTGTGCCCGAGCGACGCAATGGGACGCTCCGGGCTGCGCGGGATTTCGCTCACACGAGTAGGATTTGGAGCGGATATGGGCGTGTTTGCAAGGTTTCGCCGGAGTTCAAAAGAGGCTAGCAGTTCATCCGAGGAGTCAACGACGGCCGCGGCGACTGCGACTCTGACGGCTGAATCGGCGGAGGCCGAGGCCGGCACGGAAGAGTCCGTCAGCTCCGAGAAGTCGGCGCAGACGACGGAGTCCGGTGCGAAGGCGGAGGCCGGGAGCGGGACCGCGGTTGTGGGCGAGGGAGTCGAGATCCCGAAGCAGCAGTCCGCGGAGGCCGCAGCCGACAGTGAGGCCGGTGAAGGCGCCCGTAAGTAGTCTCCCGACGAGGAGGTGGCCCATGGGCCTGCTGGACAATCTGAAGGCCGGGTTCAGCCCGCTGAAGGACAAGGCGGGCGACCTCGCGCAGCAGCACGGGGCCAAGATCGAACACGGTCTGGACAAGGTCGCTTCGACGGTCGACGCCAACACCAAGGGCAAGTACAGCGGCCCGATCAAGTCCGGGACTGGCAAGGCCAAGGACGCGCTCGGCCGCCTCTCCGACAAGTCCGGCAAGGCCGACGAGGGCAAGGCCCACGGCGGCGGCGCCTGAGCACCGCGTGGAGAACCGGAAACGGCCGCGAAGCACCGAGCTTCGCGGCCGTTCCCGCGCTCTGCCGCGCAGCGGCTGTCAGGGGCGGCGTTCGCGGGGCGTGTCGCGGCAGGCCGGAGACCCGGTCCGGTCCGGCCCCCACTACTTTTTTCGTGGCTCTGAAACGGGGCTCCTGGTCCCTGCTCCCGAGCCGCGCCCTACGACCAGGCCGCCACGAAATAGCCCACGCCGTACGGAGCCTCTTCGCGGAGCAGCGCCCCGCTCAGGCCCGCGCCCGCCGCGGCCCCGGCCAGCACCTGCCAGCAGGCCCGGCCCGAGGACTTGAGGTCGTACGCGAGATCCTGGTCCAGTGCGGCGAGCGCGTCCGTGTCGGCGGCGCCGAGCGCTCGCGCGACCTCCGCGTCGAAGCCCTCGGCCCGCTCGTCGAAATACCCCGGCGCCTTCACCGTCCGGCACGCGCTGCCGTCCCCCATCACCAGCAGCGCGACCCGCTCCGCACCGGCCACCAGTCCGCTCCCCGTCTCCATACACCGCTCGCCCGCCAGCGATTCCCCGACGCCGAGGCCCGCGACGGGTGCGGCCGCCCATTCCATGCGCTCCAGCAGCCAGGCGGCGACGGTGAGCGACGGTGACAGCTCCCGGTCCGCCAGGGTCTCGGCCGTGGCCTTGCCCAGCCGCACTTCGAGATCCACGCCGAAGGCCCGGAAGGAGCCGACCGTGCCCTGTGGGTGGGGGCCGCGAGCGGCCTGTTCGGCGGGGCCGATCACCACCAGGCGATCCGGTCGTGAGGCGGCGAGCACGCCGAGCGCGTCGAGACACGCGGCGCGCAGTTCGTCCAGCTCAGGGGCTGCGCCGGCAGCGACCTCGGGGACGAGCAGCGGCGGGCAGGGACAGACGGCGGCGGCTACGAGCATGGCTCGACGTTAGCGCGTTTCGCACCCGCGCCGGGGGCGCGGACGGGGCGTCGCACCCGGTCGGCCGCACTGGTTCCGTCACAACCGCCCGGTGCCCCGCGGGGCGTGCGACGCGCCCCGCGCGCCCCATCCGAGCGCTACGCGCCGCAGCCGCCCGTAACGGCGGGCAGCGGCGCCGGGACTCCGACGACGGGCAGGCCGAGCATGACGCCGGGTCCCTGCGCCGACTGGGGCGCCGCGTTGCGCTGCTCCCACGCGTCACCCGCCCGGGTGCGCCGGACCGCCTTCGCCGGGTTCTCGGCGAGCAGGTGGTGCGGGGCGGCGTAGGTGATCTCGACGGTCACCACATCGCCGGGCCGCACCGGCTCGGCCGGCCGGGCGAAGTGGACGAGGCGGTTGTCGGGGGCGCGGCCGGAGAGGCGGTGGGTCGCGTCGTCCTTGCGGCCCTCGCCCTCGGCGACCAGCACCTCCAGGGTGCGGCCGATCTGCTTCTTGTTCTCGGACCAGCTGATCTCTTCCTGGAGCAGCACGAGACGCTCGTAGCGCTCCTGCACGACGGCCTTCGGCACCTGTCCGTCCATCTCGGCGGCCGGAGTGCCGGGCCGCTTCGAGTACTGGAAGGTGAACGCCTGGGCGAAGCGCGCTTCGCGGACCGCGTGCAGCGTCTGCTGGAAGTCCTCCTCGGTCTCGCCGGGGAAGCCCACGATGATGTCGGTGGAGATGGCGGCCTCCGGCATCGCGGTGCGCACCTTCTCGATGATGTTGAGGAAACGCTCCTGCCGGTAGGAACGCCGCATCGCCTTGAGGACCGCGTCGGAGCCGGACTGCATCGGCATGTGCAACTGCGGCATCACGTTGTCCGTCTCGGCCATGGCCGTGATGACGTCGTCCGTGAAGTCGCGCGGGTGCGGGGAGGTGAAGCGGACCCGCTCCAGGCCCTCGATCTCGCCGCACGCGCGCAGCAGCTTGGAGAACGCCTCGCGGTCGCCCATGCCGGAGCCGTACGCGTTGACGTTCTGCCCGAGCAGCGTGATCTCGGTGACGCCCTCGGCGACGAGGGCCTGCACCTCGGCGAGGATGTCGCCGGGGCGGCGGTCCTCCTCCTTGCCGCGCAGCGCGGGGACGATGCAGAAGGTGCAGCTGTTGTTGCAGCCGACGGAGATGGACACCCACGCGGCGTACGCGGACTCGCGCCGGGTCGGCAGGGTCGAGGGGAACGCCTCCAGCGACTCGGCGATCTCGACCTGCGCCTCTTCGGCGATCCGGGCGCGCTCCAGCAGCACCGGCAGCGAGCCGATGTTGTGCGTGCCGAAGACGACGTCGACCCAGGGGGCCCGCTTCACGATGGTGTCGCGGTCCTTCTGCGCGAGGCAGCCGCCGACCGCGATCTGCATCCGGGGGTTCTTCGTCTTCATCGGCGCGAGCTGGCCGAGGTTGCCGTACAACCGGTTGTCGGCGTTCTCCCGCACGGCGCAGGTGTTGAAGACGACGACGTCGACCTCACCCTTGGGCGTGCCCTCGGGCGGGCGGACGTAGCCCGCGTCCTCGAGCAGGCCTGACAGCCGCTCCGAGTCGTGGACGTTCATCTGGCACCCGTAAGTGCGGACCTCGTAGCTCTTGATTCCCTCAGCGCTTCCCACGCCCCCAGGGTAGGCGACCCGCCGGGAGCTTCTGTGCGGGCTGCCGCTCTGGTCCGCGGGGGGCATCAACTGGCAGGATCCGTTCCATGGTCCTGGGGCTCCCGCACATCGGCAGGCGTCGCGCCGTGCAGAGCGCCCTCGCGGCGGCGCTCGCGCTGGCGCTGCTGCTGTGGTGGCTGCTGCCGCTCGGCGGCGGCCCGCAGCCCAGGGGCACGGTGACGCTGGCCACCGGCGTGCCCACCGGCGTCTACGAGCGGTACGGGAAGCTGCTGCGCGAGGACCTGGCGCGCGAGCTGCCGGACGTCGGCGTGCGGCTCCAGCACAGCGAGGGATCGGTCCAGAACCTCCAGCGGCTGGCCTCGGGGAAGGCGAGCTTCACCATCGCGACGGCCGACGCCACCGCCGCGTACCTCGACGGGCGCCGGAAGGACGCGGGCCGGCTGCGCGCCTGCGCGCGGCTGTACGACGACTACATGCAGTTGGTGGTGCCGGCCGGGTCGAAGGTCGAGTCCGCGAAGGACCTGCGGGGGCTGCGGGTCGGGGTCGGCCAGCGCGGGTCGGGCGTGAACCTGATCACCCGGCGGCTGCTCAAGGCCACCGGGCTCGACCCGGCGAAGGACCTGGACGCGGTGCCGATCGGCATCGACCGGGCGCCGCGGCAGCTGCGCGAGGGGCGCATCGACGCGTTCTTCTGGTCGGGCGGGCTGCCGACGGCCGCGATCAGCGATCTCGCCGCGGCCTTCCCCATCGAACTCGTGCAGCTGGGCGACCTGGTCACGCGGCTGCACGCGCAGGGCGCCCCGACGCGCTACTACCGGGCCGCGGTGATGCCCGCCGACGCCTATCCGACCGTCCAGCGGGGCCGCGCCGTCAAGACCATCGCGGTGGCGAACCTGCTGGTCACGACGGACCGGGCGGCGGACGACCTGACCGAGGGCGTCACCCGGACCGTGATCCACAGCCGGGACCGGATCGGGCGCAAGGTGCACGCGGCGCAGAAGGTGGACCTGCGCACCGCGATCTTCACCGACCCGCTGCCGCTGCATGAGGGTGCTCGGCGGTATTACCGGTCGGCGAAGCCTTAGCCCTGGCGGGCGGCGGGCGGGCGGGCTGACTGGCCGCGGCGGGCGGGCGGCAGGCGGTCGCGGGCGCACGGGGCGGTGGGCCCGGACTTGAGGTCGTACGCGAGATCCTCGTCCAGCGCGGCGAGCGCGTCCGTGTCAGCCGCGCCGAGCGCTCGCGCGACCTCCGCACGGGCCGCACCGAGGCGTCGGGCGGGACGGGGACCGCCGCCCGGCGGGGCTCGGGCGCGGCTCCTGGCGCGGCTCCTGGCGCGGCGAAACCGCAGGCGGACCGCCGTGGCGGACGGCGGGCCAGGCCGCGGGGCAGGCCATCGTGGGTGATCCGACGGAGCCGGACGGCGGGCCGCCGGCGGCGGGCGGAGCCGGTCACAGCCGGCAGCGCGCGACGGCGCGGCCGTTTAGCGGCGGGGCCGCGCGGCGAAGCCATAGCCGTAACGCTTCTTCGCCAGCCCCCTCCAAGCTCCACCCAAGCCCCCCTCCCCAAAGCCTCGGAGCCGCCGTCATGCATGACGACCGCAGCATCGTCGAGGACCGGCTGCGCCGCGTCCTCGCGGAGCGCATCCGGCCAGCCGTCCACTCCCGCCCCGAGCCGCTGACCGTCGAGCGCTGGGACGCCCCGGGCGAGCCCGTGCCGGTCGCCGAGGGGCTGGCCGCCCCGTACGCCCCGGCCGCGACGGGGGACGCCTGGGGGCCCGCCTGGGGCACCACCTGGTTCAGGGTCGGCGGCCGGGTTCCCGCCGGGTGGGCGGGCCGTACGGTCGAGGCCGTGCTCGATCCCGGCTTCGACCGGACGATGCCGGGGTTCCAGTGCGAGGGGCTGGTCTACCGGGCGGACGGCGAGGCGGTGAAGGCCCTCAACCCGTTCAACGACTGGGTGCGGATCGGGGACGCCGTCGAGGGCGGCGAGCGGGTGCTGCTGTACGTCGAGGCGGCGGCCAACCCGGTGCTGAACGGGCAGCACCCGACCTACGAGGGGGACCGGCCGACCGCGAGCCGGGAGCCGCTCTACCGCGTCGCGCGGATGGACCTCGCCGTCTTCGAGACCCAGGTGTGGGAGCTGGTCCAGGACCTGGAGGTGCTCGACGGGCTGATGCGGCATCTGCCGGTCGGCGACGCCCGGCGCTTCGAGGTGCTGCGGGCCGTCGAGCGCGCTCTGGACGCCCTGGACCTCGCCGATGTGCCGGGCACCGCGGTCCGCGCGCGGGAGCGGCTGACCGCGGTGCTGGCCTCACCGGCCCGCGCCTCCGCGCACCGGATCAGCGCGGTCGGGCACGCGCACATCGACTCGGCGTGGCTGTGGCCGCTGCGCGAGACGGTGCGGAAGGTCGCGCGCACCTGCGCCAACATGGTCGCGCTGATGGACGACCACCCGGAGTTCGTCTTCGCGATGTCGCAGGCGCAGCAGCTGGCCTGGATCAAGGAGCACCGTCCCGAGGTCTACGCGAAGGTCAAGAAGAAGGTCGCGGCCGGGTCGTTCGTGCCGGTCGGCGGCATGTGGGTGGAGTCCGACACGAACATGGTCGGCGGCGAGGCGATGGCCCGTCAGTTCCTGTACGGCAAGAAATTCTTCCTGGACGAGTTCGGGATCGAGACCAGGGAGGTGTGGCTGCCGGACTCCTTCGGCTACACCGCCGCGATGCCGCAGCTCGTGAAGCTGTCCGGGTCCGACTGGTTCCTGACCCAGAAGATCTCCTGGAGCCGGACCAACACGTTCCCGCACCACACCTTCTGGTGGGAGGGCATCGACGGCACCCGCGTCTTCACCCACTTCCCGCCGATCGACACCTATAACTCCGACCTGGGAGGCGCGGAGCTGGCGCACGCGGCGGACAACTACCGCGAGAAGGGCCGGGGGTCGCGCTCGCTGGCGCCCTTCGGCTTCGGCGACGGCGGCGGCGGGCCGACCCGCGAGATGCTCGCGCGGGCCGCGCGGGTACGGGATCTGGAGGGCTCGCCCAGAGTCACCGTCGAGCGGCCGTCGGCCTTCTTCGAGGCGGCGCACGCCGAGTATCCGCACGCCCCCGTGTGGGCGGGCGAGCTGTACCTGGAGCTGCACCGCGGCACGTACACCTCGCAGGCCGGCACCAAGCAGGGCAACCGGCGGAGCGAGTCGCTGCTGCGCGAGGCGGAACTGTGGGCGGCGACCGCCGCTGTCCGGGCCGGGGGCGACGAGTCGAGTGCGCGGCGGGGGCTGCCGTACGCGTACCCGTACGAGGACCTGGAGCGGATCTGGAAGACGGTGCTGCTGCACCAGTTCCACGACATCCTGCCCGGCTCCTCGATCGCCTGGGTGCACCGGGAGGCGCGCGCGACGTACGCGCGGGTGCGGGCCGAGCTGGAGGGCCTCATCAGGACCGCTCAGACGGCGCTGGCGGGCGGCGGGGAGCACGTTGGGGAGCCCGGCGGCACTCTGGTGTTCAACGCCGCTCCGCACACCCGTAACGGCGTTCCGGCCGGCGGCGCGGCTCCCGCGCCCGGCCGCGTGGGCGCGGCGGTCACCGTCGCGGAGCGGGACAGCGGCGGCTTCGTGCTCGGCAACGAGTTCCTGCGGGTGGAGGTGGACGGACGCGGCCTGGTCGTCTCCGCGTACGACCTCGCGGCCCGCCGCGAGGCGCTCGTGCCGGGACTGGCCGGCAATCTGCTGCAGATCCACCCGGACGTTCCCAACATGTGGGACGCCTGGGACGTCGATGAGTTCTACCGCCACAACGTCACCGACCTGGTGGACCTCGACGAACTGACGCTCGCCGAAGCCGCCGGCGACCGGGTGACCCTGCGCGTCGTGCGGTCCTTCGGCGACTCCTCGGCAGCGCAGCTGCTCACGCTGCGCTCCGGCGCGAAGGTGCTCGACATCGACACCGAGATCGACTGGCGGGAGAGCGAGAAGTTCCTCAAGGCGGCCTTCCCGCTGGACGTCAAGGCCGACCGCTCCGCCTCCGAGACCCAGTTCGGGCACGTCTTCCGCGCCACGCACACCAACACCTCGTGGGAGGCGGCCAAGTTCGAGATCTGCGCGCACCGCTGGATCCAGGTCGAGGAGCCGGGCTGGGGCGCGGCCGTCGTCAACGACGCGACGTACGGCCACGACGTCACCCGCGACATCCGCGCGGACGGCGGGCAGACCACCACCGTGCGCCTCTCCCTGCTCCGCGCGCCCCGCTACCCGGACCCGGAGACCGACCAGGGCGTCCACCGGCTGCGCTTCGCGCTCGCGCCCGGCGCGACGGTGTCGGACGCGGTCCGCGAGGGGCACTGGATCAACCTCCCGGAGCGGTCGCTGCCGGGCCGGAGCGCGGTCGCTCCGCTGGTCTCGGTCGACAACGACGACGTCGTGGTCGAAGCGGTGAAACTCGCCGAGGACCGCAGCGGCGATGTGGTCGTGCGCCTGTACGAAGCGGCCGGCGGACGCGCCGCCGGCACGCTCACCGCCGGCTTCCCGGTGGCTGTAGTGAGCGAAACGGACCTCCTGGAACGCCCGCTCGCTGAGGCCCTGCCGTACGAGGTGTGCCCGGGGGGCGCGATCGCATTGGCCCTGCGCCCCTTCCAGATCCTCACGCTCCGGCTCTCGACGGGCGGCGCGCGCGGGTGACCGGGCGCGGAGGCGCGCGGGGTTGCGAGCCGGGCGTGCGGGCGGTCGGGCGCGCCCCGGCTCATAGCCCTAGCCCTGCGGCGCCGATCGCGGCAGCGTGATCGTCACCCGCAGCCCGTGATGCTCGTTCGGGCCGAAGGCCATCTCGCTGCCGCCCGCCGCGAGCAGCGCGCGGGAGATGGAGAGGCCGAGACCGGAGCCTGAGATGTTCTGGTCGCGGTTGCTGCGCCAGAACCGGTCGCCGACGCGGGCGAGTTCGTCCTCGGTGAGACCGGGGCCGCCGTCGGCGACCTCGATCACCACGGTTTCGCCGCTGCCGGTGACCGTGACCGTGACGGTCTCGTCGGCGGGGGTGAACTTCACCGCGTTGTCGACCACCGCGTCCAGCGCGCTGGAGAGCGCGATCGGGTCGGCCCAGGCCGTCACCGCCGCCGGGCCGGCGGAGACCAGCCGTACGCCCTCCCGGTCGGCCAGCGGGCGCCAGGACGAGACGCGCTCGGCGGCCAGCGCGGCCACATCGGTGAGCCGCAGGTCGGCGGCGGTGTGCTCGGCCAGCGCGAGGTCCAGCAGGTCGTCCAGGACGCGGGCCAGCCGCTTGCCCTCCGTACGGACCGAGGCGATCTCCTCGTGGCCCTCCGGCAGGTCCATCGAGAGCAGTTCGATGCGCAGCAGCAGCGCGGACAGCGGGTTGCGGAGCTGGTGGGAGGCGTCGGCGACGAAGGCGCGCTGCTGTTCGAGCACGTCCTCGACGTTGTCCGCCATCTCGTTGAACGAGCGCGCCAGCCTGCGCAGCTCCGGCGGGCCGCCGGAGGCCGCGACGCGGGACTTCATCCGGCCGGTGGCGATGTCGTGGGTGGCCGCGTCCAGGATCCGTACCGGCCGCAGCACCCATCCCGTCAGCCGGAAGGCCGCCGCCACCGCGACCAGCATCGCGGCCACCTCGCCCGCGCCGAGCAGCAGCCAGCCGTGCAGGATGCGCGAGCGCAGCTGTCCGGTGGGCGAGTCGGTGAAGACGACCGCGACGACGTCGCCGTCCCGGACGACCGGCGAGGCGACGGCGAGCCGGCCGCGCTGCCAGGGCCAGACCTGTTGCGGATCGTGGCTGCGGCGGCCCGCCAGGGCTTCGTCGAAGGCTTCCGCGCCCTCTCCCTGGGCAGGCGCCCGCCAGCCCTCCGGGGCGGACGCCATGGCCCGGCCGTCGCGGTAGAAGACGCCGACCCGGATGCCGTACAGGTCGTGGTAGCGGGCGAGTTCATGGCGCAGCGTCGTGCGCCGCTCGTCCTCGCCCTCCAGCTCGCCCCGCTCCTCGGCGTCGGCCTTCGCCTCCGCCGCGGCCCGCGCCCGGGCGTCCGCGCCGCGCGGCCGGCCGGGCGCGCCACCGCCCTCGGCCGTGTCGCCGCCGGCCGTGTCGCCGCCCCCGGCCGCCCCGCCGTCCGTCACGCCGGCCGAGGACGACGCGCCGCCGGAAGCGGAGGCCCGGGCGGTGACGAACTGTGCGAGGGCTGAGAAGCGCGCCGTGTCATCGATCCGGTCGACCACCACCTGCTGCTGCTCGGCCCCGGCCAGGCTCGCGGCGAGCGGAAAGCCGAGCGCGAGCAGCACGCCTGCCATGAGGACGATGAGCAACGGGAGGAGTCGGGTGCGCACGGCTACGTACGGTACTTCCGCGCCGGGCCGTCAGGCGGCGGGCGCGACGAGCCGGTAGCCGACCCCGCGCACCGTCTCGATGAGGGCGGGCATCCCCAGCTTGGAGCGCAGCGAGGCGACGTGCACCTCAAGGGTGCGGCCGGTGCCCTCCCAGCTCGTGCGCCACACCTCGCTGATGATCTGCTCCCGGCGGAAGACCACGCCGGGCCGCTGCGCGAGCAGCGCCAGCAGGTCGAACTCCTTGCGGGTGAGCGGGACCGTGGCGCCGTCCACCGACACCTGGCGGGTGGGCAGCTCGATGACGAGCGGGCCCATCCGCAGCACCGTCTCGATCGCGCCGGTGCCCGCGGCCTCGTCGGCCGCGCCGTCCCCGGGCGCGGTGCGCCGGCTGACCGCGTGGATGCGGGCCAGCAGTTCACCGGTGTCGTACGGCTTGACGACGTAGTCGTCGGCGCCGAGGTTGAGTCCGTGGATACGGGAGCGGACGTCCGCGCGGGCGGTCACCATGATCACCGGGGTGGCGGTGCGCTTACGGATCTTGCTACAGACCTCGAAGCCGTCCTGGTCGGGCAGCCCCAGGTCGAGCAGGATCGCGTCGAGCGGCGCGGCGTCGTCGGGCAGCAGCGCGTCGAGTGCCTCTTCGCCGTTGCGGGCGTGCGTGATGGAGAAGCCGTGCCGGGTGAGCACCGCGGACAGGGCCGCGGCGACATGGTTGTCGTCCTCGACGAGCAGCAGTCTCATCGGGCCCTCCTCTTTCGGTGTCCGGTCCGGCCGCGGGGGCGGCGCGGTATCAGGCCGGGTCGGCCGGTCCGTCCGGTTGGTCCGTCCGGTTGGTCCGTCCGGTTGGTCCGTCCGGTTGGTCCGTCCGGTTGGTCCGTCCGGCTGACGTGCCGTCCGGTGGTGCGTGTGGCTCCAAGGCATCCACGCCGATGCCCGGTGCTCGCGTCAAGGGGTCCGGGTCACCTGGTGGTTTCCGTTACTCACCCGGTATCGGTGGCTCGGGTGCCGCGGTACGGCGGCCGTCCGCCTCCGGTGGCCGACGCCCGGATGTCCTCTTCACCCAGTGTGTCCGATTGCGGTCGGATCGTTATGCTCAATTCTCGCTCAGATGTAATGACGCTGGTCGCAGGGGCTCATTAGGGTCCTCCCAACCGACGAGGACGGAGCTAGACGCCGATGAGCGAAGTATCGGTGACCAAGGACGCCGTGCCGGCAGCGGACAACTTGGTCGTACTGGACAACGTCAACAAGCACTTCGGTGCGCTGCATGTGCTCCAGGACATCGACCTGACCATCGCTCGCGGCGAGGTCATCGTCGTCATCGGGCCCTCCGGGTCCGGAAAGTCCACGCTGTGCCGCGCCATCAACCGGCTGGAGACGATCGACTCCGGAGCCATCAGCATCGACGGCAAGCCGCTGCCCGCTGAGGGCAAGGAGCTGGCCCGGCTGCGCGCCGACGTCGGCATGGTCTTCCAGTCCTTCAACCTTTTCGCGCACAAGACCGTGCTCGAAAACGTGATGCTCGGTCAGATCAAGGTCCGTAAGACGGACAAGAAGGCGGCCGAGCAGAAGGCCCGCGCCCTGCTCGACCGGGTGGGTGTCAGCAACCAGGCGGACAAGTACCCCGCCCAGCTCTCCGGCGGCCAGCAGCAGCGCGTCGCCATCGCCCGCGCGCTGGCGATGGACCCCAAGGTGATGCTCTTCGACGAGCCGACCTCGGCGCTGGACCCGGAGATGATCAACGAGGTGCTGGAGGTCATGCAGCAGCTCGCCCGGGACGGCATGACGATGGTCGTGGTCACGCATGAGATGGGGTTCGCGCGTTCGGCGGCGAACCGTGTCGTCTTCATGTCGGACGGCCGCATCGTCGAGGAAGCGCAGCCGGACCAGTTCTTCAACAACCCCCGGAGCGACCGCGCCAAGGACTTCCTGTCGAAGATCCTTCATCACTGACCGTTAGGTCACCCGACCGTTCGGTCACTACTGTTGCTCGCCAACGCCCACCGATGTAAAGGATGTTCCATGAAGCTCCGTAAGACAGCCGCCGCGGCCTCCGTGGTGCTCGCGCTGACCCTTTCCGCCACCGCGTGCGGCGGCGACTCCGGGTCCGCGGGCGACGAGCCGGGCGGCGGCGCGGCCTCCGGCAAGAACGCCCCGAAGCTGCCGACGTACAAGGCCGCGACGGACGTCAAGCTGGACTCGAAGGTCTTCAAGGCGGCCCAGAAGCGCGGCAAGATCATCGTCGGCGCCAAGGCCGACCAGCCGTACCTCGGCTTCCAGGACACCTCCAAGAAGCGCTCCGGCTTCGACATCGAGATCGCCAAGATGGTCGCCGCCGACCTCGGCTTCGACGCCAAGCAGATCGAGTTCAAGACGGTCGACTCCGGTGTCCGCGAGACCTCGATCTCCAAGGGCCAGGTCGACTTCTACGTCGGCACCTACACGATCAACGACGAGCGCAAGAAGCAGGTCGGCTTCGCCGGTCCGTACTTCATGGCGGGCGCCGACCTGCTCGTCCGCAAGGACGAGAAGTCGATCACGGGCACCGACAAGCTCAAGGGCAAGAAGGTCTGCTCGATCGTCGGCTCCACCCCGCTCCAGGAGATCAAGAAGCCGAAGTACGGCGCCGACATCCTCGAACTCGGCAAGTACTCGGACTGCGTCAAGCAGCTCGTCGACGGCCAGGTCGACGCCGTCACCACCGACGACGCGATCCTCAAGGGCTACGCGGCCCAGCGCCCGACCAAGCTCAAGGTGGTCGGCCACCCGTTCACCAAGGAGCCGTACGGCGTCGGCATGAACAAGGACGACAAGGCGCTGCGCGACGCGATCAGCGACGCGCTCGAAGCACACGAGAAGAACGGCGACTACAAGAAGGCGTACAACGCCACGCTCGGCCTCTCCGGCTCCGAGTACACCGCGCCGCCGGCCCTCGAGCGCTACTGACCCACGCCGCACCGCCGGTCCTCGGCTGACGTGCCCCGTACGCCCTCCGCCCCGCCCGGCGTGTAGGGGACCCTCGCCCCGGCGAGGTGTACGGGGCACGGTGCCTCATGCCCGCCCGCTGCTGCCCGCTACCGCGGAGAACTCATGAACGTACTCCTCGACCACCTGCCGCAATTCCGCGAAGGGTTCATCGGGACCATCTCACTGACCGCGGCCAGCGGGCTGCTCGCCCTGGTACTGGGCATACTGATGGCCGGCTTCCGGGTCTCCCCGGTGCCGCCGTTGCGCGCCGTCGGGACGACCTGGGTCACCCTGCTGCGCAACACCCCGCTGACGCTGCTGTTCCTGGTCTCGATCTTCGTCGTACCGCAGATCCTCTTCCCCGGTACGAGCCCCTATGTGCTCGCCATGCTGGCGCTCGGCTTCTACACCTCCTCCTTCATCTGCGAAGCGGTCAGGTCCGGCATCAACACGGTCTCGCTCGGTCAGGCCGAAGCCGCCCGCAGCATCGGCATGACCTTCACGCAGACCCTGCGGATCGTGATCCTGCCGCAGGCGACCCGTACTGTGCTCCCCCCGCTGAGCAGCATCTTCATCGCGCTCACCAAGAACTCGGCCATCGCCGGCGCCTTCGGTGTCCATGAGCTGTTCGGGGTGCAGAAACTGCTGAGCGACAAGGGCTTCGCGATCGGCTGGATCTTCCTCTGGGTCGCCCTCGCGTACCTGGTCATCACGTTCACCATCAGCGGCGCCTTCCGGCTGCTGGAGCGCCGTCTGGAGGTCGCGCGATGAGTTCGAGCGTTCTCTACGACGCACCCGGGCCCAAGGCCCGGATCCGCAACCGCCTCTACACCGTGCTCGGCTCCGCAGCCGTGCTCGGCCTGATCGTCTTCATCGTGATCCGGCTGGCCGACAAGGGCCAGTTCGATCCGGACCTGTGGAACATCTTCAACAACGCCGGCGTCCGGATCCGCATCCGCGACGGCATCCTGACCACGCTCCAGGCCTTCGCGGCCGCCGCGGTGCTCTCGCTGGCGCTCGGCGTGCTGCTGGCCGTGGCCCGGCTCTCCGACCACCGGCCGGTGCGCTGGCTGGCCACCGGATTCATCGAGTTCTTCCGGGCCGTCCCGCTGCTGATCACCATCTACGTGCTGTGGGTGCTGTTCCTCACCTACAAGGGCGACCTGGGATTCGTCGGCGAGAGCAGCACCTACTGGGCCCTGGTCATCGGCCTCACCATCTACAACGGGTCGGTACAGGCCGAGGTGCTGCGGGCCGGCATCAACTCGGTACCCACGGGGCAGCGGGAAGCGGCGTTCGCCCTGGGGCTGAGCAAGACCCAGGTGATGACCTCCGTGCTGATCCCGCAGGCCGTCCGGGCGATGCTGCCGACGATCATCAGCCAGCTCGTGGTCACGCTCAAGGACACCTCGCTCGGCTTCATCATCACGTTCGAGGAGCTGCTCTACGCCACCCGGCAGATGGCCACGACCATCCTCGTCAACGGCGAGGACCCGTACGTCCCGGTGATCATCGTGGTCGGCACCATCTACGTCGCGATGTGTCTGCTGCTCTCCTCGCTCGCCACCTGGATCGAGAAGCGCGGCCGCCGCGCCAAGACCGGTATCGCGGTGGCCCCGGCCGCCGAACCGGCCGAGGCTCCCGGCGTGCTCGATGTGACCGATGGGCCGAACGGGCCCGTTGACAAGAAGAACTGACGGTATGGCGGGCAGCGGCGCGCGCGCCGCTGCCCGCGTCACTTGACGCAAGCACCCGCAGTGGGTTGCATACGTTCTGTGATCGCGCACCGGGTTCCAACCGCCAGCTCCCTCCAGGACCTCCAGGTCGAAGGAGCCGCGCCGTGGACCCGGTGATCGTCGTCGGGGCGGGGCCGGTCGGCCTCACTCTCGCCCTGGCACTCGCGCACCACGACGTTCCCTCCGTCGTCCTCGACGCGGGCGCCGGACCCGAGCCGCAGCGCCCCGCCAGGACCGTCGTCCTGCGCCCCGACACCGCCGAATTCCTCGACCGGCTGGGCTGCGGCGAACTGCGGACCGGCGGCGCGCGGTGGACGGCCTGGCGCACGATGCGCCGGCACCAGCTGCTGGCGCATGTGCCCTTCGCGGACGACGCCTCGTACGGGTCGCTGTCCGGGCCGCTGCCGGGGCCGTTGTCCGGGTCCTCGCACGGGTCCCGGTACGGGGCCCCGTACCGAGCTTCGTCTCGGGGTGAGGCCGCCGAGGACGCGACGGACGCCGCCAGGGCCGGGGGCGAACCGCTGGGCATCGCGGGGCCGGCCGCCGGGTCCGCCGGGTCCGCCGGGGATGACGTCTCCGGGGCCGGCGCGGAGCAGGACGCCGCACCCGTCGCCCGGTCGCCGCTGCACGTCAGCCAGCACGCGCTGACCCGCGCCCTGCGGGCCGCGCTCGCCGGGCACGACCTCGTCCGGATCGTCCCGGGCAGCCGCCTGGACAGCCTGGAACAGGACGCCGCCGGCCTCACCGCGCACACCCGCGGCCCCAACGCCACCTGGTGGCGCGGCAGCTATCTGGTCGGCTGCGACGGCCCCAGGTCCACCGTTCGCAAACTCCTCGACGTGCGCTTCCCGGGCCGGACCGCCGTCGAACGGCACGCCGTCGCCGCGCTGCGCACGTCGCTCCCCTGGCCCGGCGAAGCGCTGCTGCACCGCTCCCCCGCGCGCCGGGGCGCCGTCGGGCCCGGCGGCGAGGTCTCGGCCCGGCCGCTGACCGGCGGCGTCTGGCGGCTCGACTGGCTACTGCCGCCGCGCGGCGACCTCGTGACCCCCGAAGCGCTGCTCGGCCGCATCCGGGACACCCTCTCCGGCTGGTGCGACCCCACCGGCGACACGGGCGGCGTGCCGCCGTACGAGCTGCTCGACACCGGCGTGCACACCGTCCACCACCGGCTCGCCCGCCGCTGGCGCGAGGGCCGCGCCTTCCTCGCCGGGGACGCCGCGCATCTGCTCGGCGCGCTCGGCACCCAGGGTCTCGACGAAGGGCTGCGCGACGCCGAGAACCTCGCCTGGAAGCTGGGCCTGGCCTGGCACCACGGCGCGTCCGACACCCTCCTGGACAGCTACCAGGCGGAGCGGCGCGGAGCGGTCGCCGCCCGGTTGCGCGCCGCCGATCAGGTACTGCCGATACTGCGCGGCACCAGCGGCTGGCGCACCGTGCGCCGCTCCGTGCTGCCGGGCGCGGTGCGCGGGCACGCGACCCTGCTCACCGACGGACACCTGGGGCGCGGCCCGCTCGGCGCTCCGCCCCGGTACGGCCGCTCCCCGCTGGCCGCCTCGACGGATCTGCCGAGCTTCACACTGGTGGGCACCGCGCCGGGCGCTCCGGTCGAGGACGTGCCGGTGACCTGCCCGGACGGGTCCGCCGACCGGCTGCGCGAGCGGCTCGGGCGCGATCTGCTGGTGCTGCTGGTCGCTCCCGGCACCGGCGTCTGGGAGCGCAGGCACTGGCTGACCGCGGGTGTGATGCCGCGCCTCGCGGCGGCCGTGACGGCGCTGCCGGTGCGGGCCGAGCTGCTGGTCGCGGAGGGCTATCCGGGGGCCGCCGCGCACACCGTGCTGCTGATTCGGCCGGACGGCCACCTGGTGGCCGCGCTGTCCGGGGTCCGCCCGGCGGAGCTGTACTCCTGCGCGGACGCCGTGCGGGGCGGCCTGGTGGAAGCCCCGGCGCGCACGCCAGGCTGACGGGCCGCTACCGGGCGCTGCCCGTGCGCCGCCCACTCGCCGCGCGCGGGCCCCGGTTCGTCCGCAGGTCGGCCGACAGGCACTGGTGTTCTGCGGAGATCACTGTTGACCCCCCGGCGAGCCCCGTGGTTCACTCCGGAACATGACTGATACCGGCTCGCACTTCTGGCGGAGGGTCCATCTGGACCTGCTCCGCTATGCGGGCTGTGTGTGTCGACCGTCCTTCTGATCCGCATGTTCCCCGCGCGGCCCTTGGCCGCGCTCCTTCGCGATCACTCAGGACGGCACCCATGTCAGACGTACGGACTCCCGCGCTCTCCGCCCCCGCGACGACCGTGACAGCGCTGCCGACCGCGCCCCTCACAGCGCCCGTTCCGGCACCGGAGACACCTCCGGCAGCAGCCTCGGCGACGGCTTCGGCACTGGCCTCGGTACCGCCACCGGCGACAGCCCCGCAATCGACCGAAGCCCCGAGGACCGCGCCGCCGACGGTCGCCGAGCTCCTCGACTTCGCCCACCGCGTCGCCGCGGACACCGAGTTGATCGGCTCGCTGCCGCTCGATCCCGAAGGCCGCACCTGGATGCGGCTCGACGGTCCCGCCGGAAGCGAGGCGTGGCTGATCAGCTGGCCGCCGGGCACCGGGACGGGCTGGCACGACCACGGCGGCTCGCACGGCGCTTTCGCCAGCGCGGCCGGCGACCTCACCGAACAGTCGCTGACGGCTCAGCTCCCCACCGAGGGCTGGCGGACCCTCGAACTGGCCGAGGACGTCGACCGCGAGCGGCTGCTGAGCCCCGGGCGCGGCCGGGCCTTCGGCCCGCACCATGTGCACCAGGTGCTGAACCTCTCGGCGGAGCACGCGATCTCGGTGCACGCGTACTACCCGCCGCTGCCTTTGATGCGGCGCTACAGCAGGACCGGCCTGGTGCTGCGGCTGGAGCAGGTCGAGCGCGCGGAGGAGTGGGCATGAGCGAGCCGTACGGACCGGGGACGGCCGGCGGCGACGCGAACCGAACCGCGTCCGGCATCGACGCGCTGCTGGCGCTGGCCCGCAAGGGACTGGACCGGCTGGAGCCGGACGGCGCCACCGAGGCGCAGGCCGCGGGGGCGCTGCTGGTGGACATCCGCTACGCGGCGCTGCGCGACCGGGACGGGCTCATCCCCGGTGCGCTGGTCGTGGAGCGCAATGAGCTGGAGTGGCGGCTCGACCCGCTGTCCGATCACCGCGCCGCCGAGGCGACCGGGCATGAACTGCGGGTCGTGGTGGTCTGCAACGAGGGCTACGCCTCCAGCCTCGCGGCGGTCTCGCTGCGGCAGCTGGGGCTGCGCAACGCGACGGACCTGGCGGGCGGTTTCCAGGCATGGCGCGCGGCGGGACTGCCCGTACGGCCGCCGGGCGAACCCGTACCCGTACCGGCCCCGGGAGGCTGAGCACCCGCAGCGGCCTGACGCCCCGCAGGGCCTGAACCGCCACAACGGCTGAGCCACCCGCGGGAGTTCGCCTCCCTCGACGGCTGTGCTCCTGCAGCGGCCGTCCCCCGACGGCAGCTTCGAGCGGCGACTCTCACCCCTGCTGGACCCCGCGCTCGGGAGTCCACGGGCCCCGCGTTCCCGGGCCCGTGCGGTGGACCCCGAAAGCGGTGGACCCTAGAAGTGGTGCTCCGGCAGCTCGGGGTCCTCGCCCTCCTCCTCCAGCGCCCGCCGGACGACGCGCAGGGCCAGCCCTTCGGAGTAGCCCTTGCGCGCCAGCATCCCGGCGAGCCGGCGGAGGCGTTTGTCCCGCTCCAGCCCGCGGCTCGCGCGCAGCTTGCGCGCGACCAGTTCGCGGGCGGTGTCCTCTTCCTGATCGGCGTCGAGTTGCCCGACGGCGTCCTCGATCACCGCGGAATCCACGCCCTTGGTGCGCAGCTCCTGTGCGAGCGCACGGCGGGCGAGGCCCCGGCCGTGGTGCCGGGACTCCACCCAGGCGTCGGCGAAGGCCGCGTCGTCGATCAGCCCGACCTCCTCGAACCGGGCCAGCACCTCTTCCGCGACCTCCTCGGGGATCTCGCGCTTGTACAACGCGTCCGCCAGCTGCTTGCGGGTGCGGGGCATCCCGGTGAGCAGGCGCAGACAGATCGACCGCGCCTGCTCGGCCGGGTCACGCGGCGCCCCTTTCTCGGCCCTCGACGAGAAAGGGGGGCCGCTGTCCATACGGTCCGCACCCGGGTCGCCGCTGTCCTCGACAGCGGATTCAACGGGCCAGCCGCTTCGCCGCGTCACGGGCTAGCTCTTGGCGACGGCGGTCTTGGCTGCCTTGGTGGTCTTGGCCGCCGGGGCCGGAACGGTCTTGACCGGCTCGGCGGCCACTGCCACGCCCTCGGCGTCGAGAACCGGCTCCGGGGTCACGGCCTCGGGCAGCTTCACACCGATCCCCAGCTTGTCCTTGATCTTCTTCTCGATCTCGTCGGCGAGGTCGGGATTGTCCTTGAGGAAGTTGCGGGAGTTCTCCTTGCCCTGGCCGAGCTGGTCGCCCTCGTAGGTGTACCAAGCGCCGGACTTGCGGACGAAGCCGTGGTCCACGCCCATGTCGATCAGGCCGCCCTCGCGGCTGATGCCGTGCCCGTAGAGGATGTCGAACTCCGCCTGCTTGAAGGGCGGCGCGCACTTGTTCTTGACGACCTTGACGCGGGTGCGGTTGCCGACCGCGTCCGTGCCGTCCTTGAGGGTCTCGATGCGGCGGATGTCGAGCCGCACCGAGGCGTAGAACTTCAGCGCGCGACCACCGGTGGTGGTCTCCGGCGAGCCGAACATCACACCGATCTTCTCGCGGAGCTGGTTGATGAAGATCGCGGTGGTCTTGGACTGGTAGAGAGCACCGGTGATCTTGCGCAGGGCCTGGCTCATCAGACGGGCCTGGAGGCCCACGTGCGAGTCGCCCATCTCGCCCTCGATCTCGGCTCGCGGCACCAGGGCGGCCACGGAGTCGATGACGATGAGGTCGAGCGCGCCGGAGCGGACCAGCATGTCCACGATCTCCAGCGCCTGCTCACCGCTGTCCGGCTGGGACAGGATCAGCGCGTCCGTGTCCACACCGAGCTTCTTCGCGTACTCGGGGTCGAGGGCGTGCTCGGCGTCGATGAAGGCCACCGCGCCGCCCAGCTTCTGGGCGTTGGCCACGGCGTGCAGGGTCAGAGTCGTCTTTCCGGAGGATTCCGGGCCGTACACCTCCACCACTCGGCCGCGCGGGATGCCGCCCACGCCGAGGGCCACGTCCAGGGCGGTCGATCCCGTGGGGATGACCTCGATGGGCTCGTTCGGCCGCTCGCCCATGCGCATCACTGCGCCCTTGCCGAACTGTCGTTCAATCTGTGCGAGTGCGGCGTCCAGCGCCTTATCGCGGTCGGTTCCTGCCATGGGTTCCACCCGATTTGCTTGAGTCGATCGCTTCACGTCCCCGACGCTAACGCGTGCCACTGACAATGCGCCCGGGCGTCGCCCCGACCTGTGGAAAAGTGGGCCGGATCTCCTATGAGAATGGATGTTCGATTTCAGTGTCAAGCGCACCACGCCGCCCTGTTTTAGCCCGGTGCGCGGCATATCCTCCGGGCGCGACAGGCCCCTTCCGCGCCGCGGGTGGACAGGCCTCCGAGCGGGTCACAGGGGCGTACAGACGCGAAGAGGCCGTACGCCTCCTTCACGCCCCCGTCAGTCCTCCTCGCGCCCCTCCGGGTCGGACGGCGTGGGGTCCACCGGTGCCGCCGGCGCACCGCGTCGTTCGTCGCTCAGCACCCGGCGCATCCGGCCGAGGGCGGACGCCCCCCGTCTGCGCCGTGGCCGCCCCTGCATCCGCGGGTCGTCGGTGACCTCGTACCGCTTGACGTACGCGCTGAGGAACGCCTGCATCGTCGCGGTCACCGGGATCGCGATCAGCGCGCCGATCGCGCCCAGCAGCGCGGCGCCCGCGATCACCGAGCCGAAGGCGACGGCCGGGTGGATGTCCACGGTCTTGGCGGTGATGCGCGGTTGCAGCACGTAGTTCTCGAACTGCTGGTAGACCACGACGAAGCCGAGCACCCACACCGCGTACCAGGGGTTGACCGTGAACGCGAGCAGCGTCGGCAGGGCGCCCGCGAGGTAGGTGCCGATAGTCGGGATGAACTGGGAGACCAGCCCCACCCAGATGGCGAGCGCCGGCGCGTAGGGCACCCCGAGGATCTCCAGCAGGATGTAGTGCGCGACGCCCGAGATCAGCGCCATCAGGCCGCGGGAGTAGATGTAGCCGCCGGTCTTGGCCACCGCGATCTCCCACGCGCGCAGGACTTCGGTCTGCTTCGCGGGCGGCAGTACGGAGCACAGTGCGCGGCGCAGCCGGGGGCCGTCAGCGGCGAAGTAGAACGAGAACAGCAGCACGGTCAGCGCTTTGAAGAGCCCGCCGAGGACGGTGGCCGACACGTCCAGTACACCGCTCGCGCTGTTCTGGACGTACTTCTTCAACCAGTCGGACTTGACCAGGCTGTCCTGGATCTCGACGCGCGACAGGCTGGTGTGGAACGTCGAGTTGATCCACTTGATCACCGAGTCCAGATACTGCGGGAAACTCTCGACCATGGTGACGATCTGGTCGGCGAGCATCGAGCCGAGCAGCGTGAAGAAGCCCGCCACGGCGACGACGATCCCGAGGAAGACCAGCGCGGTGGCGAGCCCGCGGCGCATGCCGCGCGCGGACATCCGGGCCACCGCCGGCTCGATCGCGAGCGCCAGGAAGAACGCGACCAGGACGTTGAGCAGGAACCCGAGCAACTGGTGGAAGGCCCAGACGCCGAGTTGAAAACAAGCCAGCAGGGCGAGCGCCAGCACCATGGCCCGGGGCAGCCAGCGCGGCATCCGGATGCCGAACGGATCCCTGGGGGCGGGCGGGCTCGTCCGGCCACCGCCTCGGCCCCTGTCGCCCGTGTTCTCGTTCGGGGCGCTGTCGTCGTCCTGTGCGCTCTCGGCGGTCTCGTCTGTGGCTGACACGGGGCAAGTCTCGCCTACCGGCCGGGGGCCTCCCGTACCGACCCTCTGACCGGCGACCGGGGCAGCGCTCGGCGAAGGGATCCGGTCCGCTCGAAAGGGGCCGGTCCGCGCACCGGATTCAGCGTTTGTCCGCCGGGACGTCCATCGCCGCGCACACTCCCCGCCACACGTCCTTCGCGTTCCAGCCGGCGTCGAGCGCCTGCCGCACGGTCCGTCCGCCCAGTTGGGACATCACATGATCGCGCGCGAAAGTCTCGGCGTAGGCCTCGCCGAAGTAATCCGCCATCCGCTGCCAGAAAGCCGTCAACCGCATGCGCCCAGTATCGCGCCCCTGAGAGTGCACCCTGCACGAGCCGCTGTCCCGCCGCCCGTTCCGCCCTACGGTCGGGGCATGGCCGAATCCGACACCCCCGCTCGTCTCTCCGCCGCCCCCTCGACGTCCCCCCCGGCTGCCGCGCCCGCTCCCGCCGTGCCCCTCCCGGCGGCGTCCGGCTCGCCCCTCGCCCGCGCCGAGCACTTCATCTGGCTGACCGCCCGGGTACTGGAGCAGCGCCGCTTCGCCTACCACTTCCTGGAGGGCGGCCCCGGTCCCGTCGAGACCGCCCTGGAGGCGTACCGCAATGACGACGGCGGCTACGGGCACGCCCTGGAGCCCGATCTGCGCGGCCCGGTCAGCCAGCCGTTGCACACGGCGCACGCGCTGGGCGTACTCGATCTGCTCGGCCGCTGCGGCGGACAGCGGGTGGACCGGATCTGCCGCTATCTGACCGGGATCTCGACGGCCGACGGCGCGCTGCCCGCGCTGCATCCCTCGCTGCGCGGCTACCCGGCGGCGCCGTGGATCCCGGTGCTGGACGATCCGCCGAGCGATCTGCTGGCTACCGGCCCTGTGGTGGGCGCGCTGCACCGCAACGAGGTGTGGCACGCGTGGCTGTTCCGGGCCACGGACTTCTGCTGGGCCGCGGTCGAGGCGCTCGCGGGCGGAGCGAAGACCCACCCCTACGAGGTGAAGGCCGCGATCGCCTTCCTCGACGGCGTCCCGGACCGCTCCCGCGCACAGGCCGTCGCGGACCGGCTCGGCAGGAGCGTGCGCGAGCAGCGGCTGGCCGTACTGGAGCCGGCGCGCGCCGCGGAGTACCCGCTGCCCGAGGGGTACGCGCCCGGCGAGCACCACTACGCCCACGACTTCGCGCGGACCCCCGATTCACTCGCCCGCCAGTGGTTCACCGACGAGGAGTCGGCGCGGTCCCTGGACTTCCTCGCCGGCTCCCAGCGGGAGGACGGCGGCTGGCCGATCAACTGGCGCGAGTGGGCGCCGGGCACCGGCCTCGAAGGCCGGCCGATGGTCACCCTGGAGGCGCTGCTGACGCTGCGGGCGTACGGCCGGAAACTGTGACCGCCGATCGCAGCCGGTCGCACCGCTGATCACCGCCGGCTGGGCAGGGCAGGGGCGAGTACGCCCGACCGCGCGCTATCCGCCCAGGGCCCGTACCCCGGCGGTGACCGCTACGGCCAGCGCGATGACCACCAGGAAGGGGGCGCGCAGCACCAACGCGAGCGCCGCCGCCGCGACCCCGGCCGCGCGGGCGTCCAGCAGGAGCGCGTGCCCGTCGCTGAAGGTCTGCTGCGCGGTGAGGCCCGCCAGCAGCGCCACCGGCAGCAGCGCGGCCAGCCGCTTCACGAGCGGCCGCTCCAGCATGCCCGCCGGCACCATCAGTCCCAGCAGCTTGACCAGATAGCAGCCGACGGCGGTCCCCGCGATGGCGATCCAGACACTCATCGGGCCCCGCCCTTCGTCTCGTCGCCGCCGGCGCTCTCGGCGCTGTCCGGGCTCTCACTGTTCACCGCGCTGTTCCCCGCGCTCCTGGCGGTGCCGGCCCTGCGCCCCTCCAGGAACAGCACGGCAGGCGCGGCGAGCGCGGCGACGAGCACCGGTACCCCGGCGGGCAGCAGCGGCAGCAGACCGAGCGCGAGAACGACCGCGAGGCCCGCCGCCACCCGCTCGGTGGCGGTGCGCAGCATCGGCGCCAGCAGGGCGAGGAATACGGCGGGGCCGGCCGCGTCCAGCCCCCAGGCGTCGGTGTCGCCGAGCGCCTCCGCGCCCAGCGCCCCGGCCAGCGTGGTGATGTTCCACAGCACGTAGAGGGTCAGTCCGGTCACGGTGAAGCCGAGGCGCGCCGAGCGCCGGTCGGGCTGGGCGAGCACGACCGCGGAGGTCTCGTCGATGACCCACTGGGCGGCGAAAGGTCGTACGGAACGGGGCAGAGCGAGCAGCCCGGACAGCCGGAGCCCGTAGAAGGCGTTGCGTACGCCCAGGAAGAACGCCCCGGCCATGGCGGTCATCGGATTGCCGCCCGCCGCGAGGGCGCCGACCAGCGCGAACTGCGAGGCGCCGGTGAAGACGAGCAGGCTGAGCGCGCAGCTCTGCAGCACGCTGAGGCCGGCGCCCGCCGAGGTCACCCCGAAGGCGAAGCCGGAGAGCCCGACGGCGAGGCCCACGCCCAGCGCGTCCCGGACGACGGCCGAGTCGGCCTTCCGTCCCGGTTCCGCGGGAGCCCGTGAAACCGGCGGCTCCGCTGTCCCCGCGTGGATCTCCGCGTGGGTCACCCCGTCCGTCCCCGCGCGTGGCTGCGCGGATGCCGCACGCGTCTGCGCGGTTCTCTCTGCTGTTCCCTCGGTACGGATACCCATCTGTTCTGGCACGTCCCGCACGTTACGAGCCGGGATCCGCCGCTGTCTTGTACGTTCTTGCGCGCTCGCGCCGGTAGGCGCCGGGAGGTACCCCCACGATCCGGGTGAAGTGCCGGTTCAGGTGCGGCTGATCGCTGAAACCGACCGCGGCGGCCGCCTCCGCGGGCGCGGCCCCGGCGTCCAGCAGCGTGCGCGCGCTCCGCACCCGGGCGTCGGTGAGCCAGGTGTGCGGCGGCATCCCGTACGTCTCCCGGAAGGCCCGCAGCAGGGCGAAGGGGGTGGCTCCCAGCCCGGTGGCGAGCTGCTCCAGGGACGGCGGATCGGCCATCCGCTCCAGCAGCACGGCACGGGCGCGCCGCGCGTTGTGCGCGCCCGCGGAGTGCGCGGTGCGCGCGGGGAGCGCGCCGCCATGGCGGCGCAGCAGCCGCGCGACGGCGATGCGCAGCAGGCTGTCGGCGGCGAGCGCGTCGCCCGCCTCGGCGGCCCGGTGCACCTCGGTGATCAGCCGCCCGGTGGACGGATCGTCTATGACGCTCTCGGTGAACCCGACCGTGCCGCGGATCGACGTCGTCTCCGCGGCGATGTCGGCGATCACCTCGGCGGACGGATAGAGCGTCGAGTACGTCCAGCCCTCCGGGACGCCGGCGCGGGCGCTGTGCGGCACCTCGGGGTTGATCAGAATGAGGCTGCCGGCGCCGACCCGCTCCGTGCCCCGCGGCAGCCCGACCTCTTCGATGCCACTGGTGACCGCGCCGAAGACATAGCCCTCGTGGGTGTGCCGGGGGAAGGAGTGCCCGACGTAGCGGGCGCGCAGCAGATCGAGGCCGGGCAGCGCGGAATAGCGCCAGTGCCGCGCCCACTCGCCGTCCGCCATGGCCCCATTGTCCCCCGGCGTTCCGGCCGCCGCTCCGGCGCGATCGGCGCTGACCTGCGGGTCCGGCCCGTTGTCAGTGTCCCGGTGCACGATGGGGGGCATGGCGAGGACACCGAAGCCCAGCGCGCCGCGGCCCGACGGCTCCGGCGGTACGGACGGCCGCGGCGGCCCGGACGGCACCGGCGGCCCGGACGGCACCGGCGGCCCGGACGGCACCGGCGGCCCGGACGGCACCGGCGGCCCGGACGGCACCGGCGGCCCGGCGCGCGGCGCGGCCTCGCCGCCGGACGCCCACGGCGGCCGGAGTGATCAGGACACCCGCGGCGCCATCGGCGCCCTGGACGGGTTCTCCCCCGCGACCCGCGCCTGGTTCACCGGTGCGTTCACCGCGCCCACCGACGCGCAGGCCGGCGCCTGGCGGGCCATCGCCGAGGAATCCGACGTGCTGGTCGTCGCGCCGACCGGCTCCGGCAAGACGCTCGCCGCCTTCCTCGCCTCGCTCGACCGGCTGGCGAGGACACCGCCCCCGGCCGACGTGAAGAAGCGCTGCCGGGTGCTCTACATCTCCCCGCTGAAGGCCCTCGCGGTGGACGTCGAGCGGAACCTGCGCAGTCCGCTCACGGGTCTGCGGCAGGAGTCGCTGAGGCTCGGGCTTCCCGAGCCTCAGGTGCGGGTGGGCATTCGCTCCGGCGACACCCCGCCCGCCGAGCGCCGCTCGCTGGTGACCCGGCCGCCGGACATCCTCATCACCACCCCCGAGTCGCTGTTCCTGATGCTCACCTCCGCGGCCAGGGAAGCGCTGTCCGGAGTCGAGACGGTCATTCTCGACGAGGTGCACGCCGTCGCCGGCACGAAGCGCGGCGCGCACCTGGCCCTGTCCCTGGAGCGGCTGGACCAGCTGCTGGACCACCCGGCCCGGCGCATCGGCCTGTCCGCGACCGTCCGCCCGGTGGACGAAGTCGCCCGCTATCTGTCCCCACAGCGCAGGGCCACCATCGTCCAGCCGCCCTCGGGCAAGCGCTTCGACCTGTCGGTCGTGGTCCCGGTCGAGGACCTGAGCGAGCTGGGCAGCGCCCCGGCCCGGCAGGGCGAGGACGGGCAGGCCGAGAAGCCGTCGGTCTGGCCCCGGGTGGAGGAGCGGATCGCCGACCTCGTCCAGGCCCACCGCTCGACGATCGTCTTCGCCAACTCCCGCCGTCTCGCCGAGCGGCTGTGCAACCGGCTCAACGAGATCGCGTACGAGCGCGCCACCGGCGAGACGCTGCCCGAGCACCACTCCCCCGCCGAGCTGATGGCCCAGTCCGGTGCGGCCAAGGGCGCCCCGCCCCTCATGGCGCGCGCGCACCACGGCTCGGTGTCCAAGGAGCAGCGGGCGCTGGTCGAGGAGGACCTCAAGGCGGGCCGGCTGCCGGCCGTGGTCGCCACCTCCAGCCTCGAACTCGGCATCGACATGGGCGCGGTGGACCTCGTGATCCAGGTCGAGTCGCCGCCCTCGGTCGCCTCCGGCCTGCAGCGGGTCGGCCGCGCCGGGCACCAGGTGGGCGCCGTCTCCACCGGCGTCGTCTTCCCCAAGTACCGGGGCGACCTGGTGCAGGCCGCGGTCGTGACCGAGCGGATGCGTACCGGCTCCATCGAGTCGCTCAAGGTCCCGGCCAACCCGCTGGACGTGCTGGCCCAGCAGCTCGTCGCCATGGTCGCCCTGGAAACCTGGGACGTGGACGAACTCCTGGCCGTGGTCCGCCGGGCGTCCCCCTTCGCCTCGCTCCCCGAGTCCGCGTACACCGCGGTCCTCGACATGCTCGCCGGCCGCTACCCCTCCGACGCCTTCGCGGAGCTGCGGCCGCGCGTGGTGTGGGACCGCGTGGCCCGTACGGTCACCGGCCGGCCGGGCGCGCAGCGCCTCGCGGTGACCTCCGGCGGCACCATCCCGGACCGCGGCCTGTTCGGCGTCTTCCTGGTCGGCGCGGACCCGAAGAAGGGTGGCGGCCGGGTAGGGGAGCTGGACGAGGAGATGGTCTACGAGTCCCGCGTCGGCGATGTCTTCACGCTCGGCACCACCTCCTGGCGGATCCAGGAGATCACCCGCGACCGGGTCCTGGTCTCGCCCGCGCCCGGCGTCCCCGGCCGGCTCCCGTTCTGGAAGGGCGACCAGCTCGGCCGCCCGCTCGAACTGGGCCGCGCCCTGGGCGCGTTCCTCCGCGAGATCGGCTCGCTGGCCCCGGAGGCCGCGCGCGAACGGCTCGGAGCCGCCGGGCTGGACCGATGGGCGAGCGACAACGTCCTCAGCTATCTCGACGAACAGCGCCGCGCGTGCGGCCATGTGCCGGACGACCGGACGATCGTCGTCGAGCGCTTCCGGGACGAGCTGGGCGACTGGCGGGTGGTGATCCACTCCCCGTTCGGCGCCCAGGTGCACGCGCCCTGGGCCCTCGCGCTCGGGGCCCGGCTCGCCGAGCGGTACGGCATGGACGCCCAGGTGATGCACGCCGACGACGGCATCGTGCTGCGGCTGCCCGACGCGGACATCATGGGCCTCGACCTCCTCGACGGCCCCGTCAGCAACAGCGGCGGCCCCGGCGCGGGCACCGGATCGGACCGGCAGGGCACCGAGTACGACACCGAGCAGTCCCCGGTCGGCACCGCCGACGTCGTCTTCGACAAGGCCGACGTGAACCAGATCGTCACCGACCAGGTCGGCGGCTCCGCCCTCTTCGCCTCCCGGTTCCGCGAGTGCGCCGCCCGCGCCCTGCTGCTCCCCCGGCGCAGCCCCGGCAAGCGCACCCCGCTGTGGCAGCAGCGCCGGCGTGCCTCGCAACTTCTCCAGGTCGCGAGCGAGTTCGGCTCCTTCCCGATCGTCCTCGAAGCCGTCCGCGAATGCCTCCAGGACGTCTTCGACGTCCCCGGCCTGACCGAGCTGATGGGCGACATCGAGGCCCGCCGGGTCCGGCTCGTCGAGGTCACCACCCCAGAGCCGTCCCCCTTCGCCCGCTCCCTGCTCTTCGGCTACGTCGCGCAGTATCTGTACGAGGGCGACTCCCCGATCGCCGAGCGCCGCGCCGCCGCCCTGTCCCTCGACTCCCGGCTGCTGGCCGAACTGCTCGGCCAGGCCGAGCTGCGCGAGCTGCTGGACCCGGACGTCCTGGCCGAGCTGGAGCGGGAGCTCCAGTGGCGCACCGACGACCGCCGCTCCAAGGACGCCGAGGGCGTCGCCGACCTGCTGCGGCTGCTCGGCCCGCTCAGCACCGCCGAGCTGACCGAGCGCGGCGCGGACCCGCAGTGGCCGCAGGACCTGGAGTCGGCCCGCCGGGCCGTGCGGGTCCGCATCGCGGGCGCTGAGCACTGGGCGGCGATCGAGGACGCGGGCCGGCTCCGGGACGCCCTGGGCACGGCCCTGCCGGTCGGCGTCCCCGAAGCGTTCACCGAGCCGGTCAAGGACCCCCTCGGCGATCTGCTCTCCCGCTACGCCCGCACCCACGGCCCCTTCACCTCCGCCCTGGCCGCCGCCCGCTTCGGCCTCGGCACGGCGGTCGCCGACGGCGCGCTGCACCGCCTCGGCGCCGACGGCCGGGTCGTCCAGGGCGAGTTCCACCCCGCGGGCATCGGCCAGGAGTGGTGCGACGCGACGGTGCTGCGCCGGCTGCGCCGCCGCTCGCTGGCCGCGCTCCGGCAGGAGCTGGAGCCTGTACCGCCCGCCGCGCTCGCCGCGTTCCTCCCGCAGTGGCAGCATCTGGGCACGCACAGCCTGCGCGGAATCGACGGGCTGCTGCGCGCCGTCGAGCAGTTGCAGGGCGCGCCGGTCCCGGCCTCCGCCCTGGAGAAACTCGTACTGCCCGGCCGGGTGGGCGACTACACCCCGTCGATGCTGGACGAACTCACCACCACCGGCGAGCTCCTGTGGGCCGGAGCGGGGGCGCTGCCCGGCAAGGACGGCTGGATCTCCCTCCTCCTCGCCGACACCGCCCCGCTGCTCCTCCCGGCCCCCCGTCCGCTCGAAACGACGCCCCTGCACCAAGCGGTCCTCGACGCGCTGTCCGGCGGCTACGGCCTCTTCTTCCGCCAGATCGCCGACCAGGTCCGCGCGGCGGGCCAGGACACCTCGGACGTCCAACTCGCCGACGCCGTCTGGGACCTGGCCTGGTCCGGCAGGCTCACCAACGACACCCTCGCCCCGCTGCGCGCGCTCCTCGGGTCGGGCCGCACCGCGGGGGCCACCGCGCACCGCGCGAAACGCTCCGTCCCGCGCGGCCGCTACGGCTCCCTGACCGGCAGGACGGCCCGCCCCACCGCCTCCCGCAACGGGCCCCCCACCGTCGGCGGCCGCTGGTCCCGGCTGCCCGAGGCCGAACCCGATCCGACGCACCGGGCGCACGCCCTGGCCCGTACGCTCCTCGACCGGCACGGTGTGGTGACCCGCGGCGCGGTCGCCGCCGAAGGCGTCGAGGGCGGCTTCTCCGCCGCCTACCGCGTGCTGGCCGCGTTCGAGGAGAGCGGACAGGCCCGCCGCGGCTATGTCGTCGAGGGCCTGGGCGCGGCCCAGTTCGCGATGGACGGCGCGGTCGACCGGCTGCGCGCGGTCAACACGGCCCGCGAGCGTACGGCCGCCGCGGGCCCGCTGGGCGCCGGCGGCGCGGCGGGCGCGCCCGGCAGTGCGCCGCGCGCCGTGGTCCTCGCCGCCGCCGACCCCGCCAACGCCTACGGCGCGGCGCTCCCATGGCCCGAGCCGCCCGGCGGGGCGAGCCACAAACCCGGCCGCAAGGCGGGCTCCCTGGTGATCCTCGTCAACGGCGAGCTGACGCTCTACATGGAGCGCGGCGGCAAGACGCTGCTCGCCTGGGCCCCCGGCCCCGCCGAGGCCGAGTCGGCCGACGACGACCCGCGGCTGCGCACAGCGGTGGACGCCCTGACCGAGGCGGCCCGCGCGGGCGCCCTCGGCACCGTGACCGTGGAGCGCGTCAACGGCTCCCCGGCGCTCTCCTCCCCCATCGGAGCCGTCCTCGAAGCCTCCGGCTTCCACGCGACCCCCCGCGGCCTGCGCCTACGGGCACCTTGAGCGCCTGCCCGGACCGCAGCCTGCCCGCGCTGCGGTCTCGCCCTCGCCCCGCACTCGCACCCAGAACCAGCCCCTGGCAAACCCCTGCCCGCACCCCCAACCCCGACCCGAAGGCGCGCCCCGCCCGCAGCACGACCGCAGAGTCAGGTCGCGACCGCCGCCTGTGGGTCTACGGGCGGCCGGGCAGACCCTGCTTGCGCTGCGGCTCCCCGATCCGCGGTGCCGACCAGGGAGCGGCCGGCCGGGAGCGCAGCACGTTCTGGTGCCCGCGTTGCCGGTCGGGCCCCGTTCCGCCCCTCACTACCAGTTGACGCACCGTCAGATCCAGCCGTACCGTCGCGCCATGCCAGTCAAGGCGTACGACCTCACCGGCCGCACCGCTCTGGTCACCGGAGCCGCGAGCGGCATCGGCCGGGCCGCGGCGATCCTCCTCGCCGAGGCCGGCGCCGCCGTGCACTGCGCCGATCGCGACGAGAAGGGCCTGCGGCAGACGACCGAACGGATATCGGCGGCGGGCGGCACCGCCCGCGCCCACCCGCTGGACGTCACCGACCGCGCCCAGCTCGCCGCCGCCGTCGACGAGGCCGTACGTACCGACGGCAGCCTGGACGTGATGGCCAACATCGCCGGCATCATGCACAGCAGCACGGTCCTGGAGACCGACGACGCCGACCTCGACCGGGTGCTGGCGGTCAACTTCAAGGGAGTGCTGTACGGCTGCCAGGAGGCGGCCCGCGCGATGATCGCCCAGGGCGCCGGCGGCAGCATCATCACCATGGCCTCCGGCGCGATCGACACCGGAGCCCCCGGCCTGCTCTGCTACGGAGCCGCCAAGGCCGCCGTGGTGCAGCTGACCAAGACCCTCGCCTCCGAGGTCGGCCGGCACCGCATCCGGGTGAACGCGGTCGCCCCCGGCTGGATCCGCACCCCGATGACCGATCACCACAGCGAGCGGGATGACTCCCGCGACCCCGGCAGGGACCCCGCCGGCGACCCCGGCGACCGCCCGCGGTCACGGATCGAGGAAGCGATGACCCATGCCGCCCCGCTGGGCCGGGTGGGCGAGCCGGAGGACATCGCGCACGCCGTGCTCCACCTGGCGTCGGACGCCTCGTCCTTCACCACCGGCCAGATCATGCGTCCGAACGGCGGGGTGGCGATGCCGTGGTAGCGGCGCGGTCCGCTCGGGCGGACGCCGTGCCGCGCCTGGTCCAGGGCACGCAGTGCACGGGGAGCAGGCTCAGCCCCCAGCCGCCCACCGCGAGCACCCCCTCGACCGGCCCGGCCCGCGAGGGCTGCACCGCGAGCCGCAGCACGGCCCCCCACCACAGGCAGCCCAGCGCGATCGCGATCACCCACCGGACCGGCCCGCGGACCCGGAAGTCACGCCAAGCCATGACTGTCTCCTCCGACCGACGCTAACGGGCTGCGGCCGCACCGCGGGAGGGCGCACGCGGGGCACCACCGGCGTGCGCCGGACGCCCGCACGCCGGAAGTCCGCGCCGCCGCGCCCCGCGCCCGGGACCCCCGAATCACTTGACCGGCGTACGCCCCCCGCCGGCGTTCTCCGCTTGAAACATCCAGTGGTGCTTCTCAAGATCGCCGGTGATGCCGATGAAGATGTCCTGGCTCACCGGGTCCGGGTCGCCGGTCGCCGCGATCCGCTCCCGCATCCGTACGACGACCGCGTGCAGCGCGGCGACCAGCCCCTGCACCGCGTCCGTGTCGTCGATCCAGCCGCCCTTGACGGTGCCGATGCCGCTCGTCTTGGCGACCGTCGCCGCACGGCCGTCCGGGGACACCCCCATCGCGGAGGCGCGCTCGGCGACGGTGTCGGCGTGCAGCCGCGCCGTGTCCACGACCTCGTCGAGCTGCAGGTGCACGGAGCGGAAGCGCGGGCCCACGACGTTCCAGTGGACCTGCTTGGCCACCAGCGAGAGGTCCACCAGGTCCACCAGGGCGCCCTGCAGGGCCTCGCCCACGATCCGGCGGTCGCCATCCGACAGCGGGCTCTTGACCACAGACATCCGGTTCTCCTCTTCATACGACTGCATGCGACCACATGCGACGAGTTTCATACGACGAGTTCTCGATCAACCATCGCACAATGGGTCGATCCAGGCTGAAACGGGAAATCCGGACGATGGCCACGCAGACAGCCACAGACAAGCCCAACGACCACAGACACCCGCAGACGACTGGAGCCCCGGTCGATTGTGCCGACCGGGGCTCCAGTACGTATGAGATCGAAGAGTCGAGCTATCAGGCCGCGACGACGTCCACCGCTTCGGCGGGCGCCTTGATCGTGACGCGTTCCCCGGGAACCCCTGTGACGGAGGTCGTCGAGACCGAATTCAGCATCGGCCGCATCGCCGCGGACATCGCATCGCTCGCCTGAGTGGACCGCGCCAGCTCGGCCAGCGACAGATCATCGCTCACCTCGCGCATGACCTGGGACATTCGTACGTCCAAGGCGTCGCAGATCGCTGAGAGCAGTTCAGAGGATGCCTCCTTCTGCCCCCGCTCAACCTCTGAGAGATAGCCGAGGGAAACCCGTGCGGAGGAGGAGACCTCGCGCAGAGTTCGCCCCTGGCGCTGGCGCTGCCGACGCAGCACGTCACCCAGTAGGCGACGGAGCAGAATCATCGGTGGCTCCCTCCTAGGACCGCGGATCCGGATCCTTCACGCCCCACCGTACCGCCTCGGGCTGCACCCGTGCGGGGAGCGATGTCGTGTTCACTCAGGGCTGCAAACATCAATTCCCCCCGCTGTGTTCCGTATGCTGCGCCCGCACATTCTCGTTCAGTTTGCCCAGCAGCTGCTCGAGTGACGCTTGAGCGCTGTATGCGCGGATCGCCGCCCGGTCCCCATCGAGCCGCAGCGACGCCACCGCGGTCACGCCGCCCGGCCCCGCGAGAGCCGTGTAGACCGTCCCGACGCTCCGGCCGTCCTGCGGGGCGGGTCCGGCGACCCCGGTGGTCGAGACACCCCAGTCGGCGCCCAGCAGCCGCCGGACACCCTCGGCCATCTGGCGCGCGACGTCCGGGTCGACCGCGCCGCGCACGGCCAGCAGGTCGGCGTCCACGCCCAGCACGGCGTGCTTGAGCTCCGTCGCGTAGGCCGTGAGGGAGCCGCGGAAGCAGCGGGAGGCGCCGGGCACCGCGGTGAGCTCGGCGGCCAGCAGGCCGCCGGTCAGCGATTCGGCGACGGCGAGCGTCTGCCCGCGCGCCGCCAGCAGCTCCAGCACCTGGGCCGCCGTGCCGGCCGCCGTCCGGGCCTCGCCGCCGGACGAGCCGCCGGCGCCGTTCACCGTACGGAGTCCGCATCCGCCCGCTCGCGCTGGGCGGCCAGGCCGGCCCGGCGCAGCGTGACGGCCTGCTTCACGTAGTCCAGGCCGGTCAGCACGGTCAGCGCCACGGCCACGGCCATCATCCAGAACCGCAGGGTCGCGAGCGGGCCGGTCAGCGCCAGGACGTACATCCCGACCGCCGTGCCCTGCGCCAGGGTCTTCATCTTGCCGCCGCGGCTGGCCGGAATGACTCCGTGCCTGATCACCCAGAAGCGCATCAGGGTGATGCCGATCTCCCGGAAGAGGATGACGCCCGTCACCCACCAGGGCAGATCGGACAGCGCGGAGAGGCAGACCAGCGCCGCGCCCATGATCGCCTTGTCCGCGATCGGGTCGGCGATCTTGCCGAAGTCGGTGACCAGGTTGTACCGGCGGGCCAGATGGCCGTCGAACAGGTCGGTGATCATGGCGACGGCGAAGGCCGCCCAGGCGAAGGAGCGCCAGACCGGGTCATAGCCGCCGTTGTGCAGCAGCAGCATCACGAATCCGGGCACCAGGAACAGCCGCGCCATGGTCAGGATGTTGGCGATGTTCCACAGGCTGACCTGGTGGACGGCCGCCACGGGGCCGGAACCGCCCGTTGCGGCTGCCGGTACTCCGGTCATCTGGCCGCCTCCTCAGGACGCCCTTCGCCTACCAGCGGTTCCGCGATGAGGTCCACGCCCTCGGTCGCGACCACCTTTGCCATGACCATACGACCGGGCGCAAGCTCCTGGTCGGTCACCAGCCGTACGTGGCCGTCGGTCTCCGGGGCCTGGTGGGCGCCGCGGCCGACCGGGCCGTCCTCCTCGTCGATGCGGTCGACGAGGACCTCCAGGATGTCGCCGAGCCGCTCCTCGGCGCGCTGGGCGGTCAGCTCCTCGGCCAGCCGGGTGACACGGTCCAGCCGCTCGGCGACCTCGTCCGGATCGATCTTGGCTCCATACCCGGCCGCCTCGGTGCCGTCCTCGTCGGAGTAGCCGAAGACGCCGATGGCGTCCAGCCGCGCTCCGGTGAGGAAACGCTCCAGCTCGACCACGTCGGCCTCGGTCTCGCCCGGAAAGCCGACGATGAAGTTGGACCGGGCGCCGGCCAGCGGCGCCTTGGTCCGGATCTGCTGGAGCAGTTCCAGGAAGCGGTCGGTGTCCCCGAAGCGGCGCATCGCGCGGAGCACTTCGGGAGCGGAGTGCTGGAAGGACAGGTCGAAGTACGGGGCGACCTTGTCCGTCGAGGTCAGCACGTCGATCAGGCCGGGGCGCATCTCGGCGGGCTGCAGGTAGCTGACCCGGAGCCGCTCGATGCCGTCGACGGCCGCGAGCTCCGGCAGCAGCGTCTCCAGCAGCCGGATGTCGCCGAGGTCCTTGCCGTACGAGGTGTTGTTCTCGGAGACCAGCATGACCTCCTTGACGCCCTGGTCGGCGAGCCAGCGCGTCTCGGTCAGCACGTCGGAGGGGCGGCGGGAGATGAACGAGCCGCGGAAGGACGGGATGGCGCAGAAGGAGCAGCGGCGGTCGCAGCCGGAGGCCAGCTTCACCGAGGCGACCGGGCTGGTGCCCAGTCTGAGGCGCAGCGGCGCCCGGGGGCCGGAGGCCGGGGCGATGCCCGCGGGGAGGTCCGCCGGGGCGGGCTCCGGCGCGGCGTCGCCGTGGCCGGGCAGCGCCACGTCGGCGCCCTGCCGGTCGGCCGGGCTGATCGGCAGCAGCTTGCGCCGGTCGCGGGGGGTGTGGGAGGCGTGGACGCCTCCGGAGAGGATCGTCTGCAGCCGGTCGGAGATGTCGGCGTAGTCGTCGAAGCCGAGCACCCCGTCGGCTTCGGGCAGCGCCTGGGCGAGTTCCTTGCCGTAGCGCTCCGCCATACAGCCGACCGCGACGACGGCCCGGGTGCGGCCGCTCTCCTTGAATTGGTTGGCTTCGAGCAGGGCGTCGACGGAATCCTTCTTGGCGGCTTCGACGAAGCCGCAGGTGTTCACGACGGCGACGTCCGCGTCTCCGGCTTCCTCGACGAGCTCCCAGCCATCCGCTGCCAAGCGGCCTGCAAGCTCCTCCGAGTCCACCTCGTTACGGGCGCAGCCAAGCGTGACAAGAGCGACGGTACGGCGTTCGGGCATACAGTCAGCCTACTTTGTCCCGGCCGCCCCTCCCGCTGCCAGGGTTCCCCCAGCTGCTCGGGGGAACCCGGCCGACCGGGTCGAACACCAGGTCAGCCCGCTTCCGGGTCGCCCTTTGTGTAGCTCAGACGCTCCACCTGACCGGCATCGCCGACCTTGGTGACTTCCTTGCCGTTGACGAAGAGCTGCACGGCCCCGGCGTCGCCCAGCACCAGGTCGATGCGCTTGGAGTCGGTGAATGTCTTGGACGCGCCCCGCTGGAGCACGCCTTCGTGGAGCAGCCGGCCGTTGACGTCCTTGGCGGAGATCCAGCTCGCTCCCTTGGCGGCGGTGATCTTGACGGTGACCTTGTCCGCCGGGACGCCCGCGATGGCGCTCTCGGTCGGATCCGGCTTGGGGTCGGCCGGCTTGACCGGGGTGGGCTTCACGGTGCTCTCGGCGGAGGCGCTCTCGCCCGCGACCGTGCTGTCCTTGCCCTGGTCGGCATCGCTGAACAGGGTGAACCCGACGAATCCGACGACGGCCACGATCGCCGCGACCATCGCGGCGGTCCAGTTGGGGCGTCGCGGCTCGGGGCGGATGCGCTCGGCCTCGAACAGCGGTCCGGCCGGGGTCGGCGTGACGCCGCCGCCGTGCTCGGCGTCGTACTGGGCCACCAGGGCGTTCGCGTCGACGTGAACGGCGCGGGCGAGCGTTCGGATGTGCCCGCGTGCGTAGACGGCGCCGCCGCACCGGGTGAAGTCGTCCTGTTCGATCGCGTGCACGATGGGGATGCGCACCCGAGTGGTGGTACTGACCTCGTCGACGGTCAGTCCGGCCCCGATACGGGCCTGCTGGATTGCACGACCGACGCTGGGGCGGTCGTCTGCGGGAGGAGAGTTGCCGATGGACACGAGGGCGCCTTTCGAGCGTGTAGCCACCTGCTGGACACTCAGTCTAGGGGTGGTACGAAAGGGTCGGGCAAGCCGGAGGACGGACTTTGTCCGCCATCAGGATTGCGGTGGGCCCTGACAGCCGGACGCCGGCCCGTCCCCCTGCTCAACTTGACGTATCAGCAGGGGAAACGGTTGCTCGCGATTTCCTTACGGGTGAGCCACGGCTGGGCCACGGAACACTACGGCTGAACCTCGCCCCGGATCACCGCGAGCAGACCATCGAGCTCATCCGGTTTGATCATCACATCACGAGCCTTGGAACCTTCGCTCGGTCCGACCACCCCGCGCGACTCCATCAGGTCCATCAGCCGCCCGGCCTTGGCGAACCCGACGCGCAGTTTCCGCTGCAGCATCGAGGTCGAGCCGAACTGGGTCGAGACCACCAGTTCGGCCGCCTGGCAGAGCAGGTCCAGGTCGTCGCCGATGTCCTCGTCGACGTCCTTCTTGCGCACCGTGCCGACCATGACGTCCTGCCGGAAGACCGGCGCCATCTGGTCCTTGCAGTGCTGGACGACGACCGCGACCTCCTCTTCCGTCACGAATGCGCCCTGCATACGGGTCGGCTTGTTGGCGCCCATCGGCAGGAAGAGGCTGTCGCCCTTGCCGATCAGCTTCTCCGCTCCGGGCTGGTCGAGGATGACCCGGCTGTCCGCGAGCGAGGAGGTCGCGAAGGAGAGCCGGGAGGGCACATTCGCCTTGATCAGGCCGGTGACGACATCCACGCTGGGTCGCTGGGTGGCCAGCACCAAATGAATTCCGGCGGCTCGGGCCAACTGGGTGATGCGGACGATCGAGTCCTCCACATCACGCGGCGCGACCATCATCAGGTCGGCGAGCTCGTCGACGATCACCAGCAGATACGGGTACGGAGACAGCTCGCGCTCGCTGCCGGCCGGCGCCTTGGCCTTGCCGCTGCGCACCGCCGCGTTGAAGTCGTCGATGTGCCGGTAGCCGAAGGCCGCCAGGTCGTCGTAGCGCAGGTCCATCTCGCGGACGACCCACTGGAGGGCCTCGGCCGCGCGCTTGGGATTGGTGATGATCGGCGTGATGAGGTGCGGGATGCCCTCGTAGGCCGTCAGCTCCACCCGCTTGGGGTCCACCAGCACCATCCGCACCTGCTCGGGGGTGGCGCGCATCATGACGGAGGTGATCAGGCAGTTGATGCAGGAGGACTTGCCGGAGCCGGTCGCGCCCGCGACCAGCGCGTGCGGCATCTTGGTCATGTTGGCCATCACATAGCCGCCCTCGACGTCCTTGCCGAGCGCGACCAGCATCGGATGCTCGTCGCCGGCCGCGTCCGCCAGCCGCAGTACGTCGCCGAGGTTGACCATCTCGCGGTCGGTGTTCGGGATCTCGATGCCGACCGCCGACTTGCCGGGGATCGGGCTGATGATCCGCACGTCCGGGCTGGCCACGGCGTACGCGATGTTCTTGGCCAGCGCGGTGATCCGCTCGACCTTGACAGCGGGACCGAGCTCGACCTCGTAGCGGGTGACCGTCGGACCGCGGGTGAAGCCGGTGACCGCCGCGTCGACCTTGAATTCGGTGAAGACGGTCGTGAGCGAAGCCACTATGAGGTCGTTCGCGGCGCTGCGGGTACGCCCGGGGCCGCCGCGGGTGAGCAGGTCGAGGGACGGCAACGAGTAGGTGATGTCGCCGGAGAGCTGGAGCTGCTCGGCCCGCTTGGGCAGCGGCGCCGCCTCGGGCACGGCGGCCTTGCGGGTCAGGTCGGGGACGGCTCCGCTGCCGGTGGCCGGCGCGCCGGCCGGGGCGGGACCGCGCTCCGCGCCGGGGCCGCCGGCGCCCTTGTCGTCCTGCCCGGCCCCGGCGCGGAG